>JBCCRF010000115.1:0-8525 GCA_039208305.1 Pseudomonadota bacterium | reverse complement strand
TGGCGACGCGAGGTCGACGGCTGGGTCTGTGACCGTGGCGTGCAAACGCGGCTGCCCGATGTGCAGGAATGCGACTGGCGCGCCTGCGTGCTGGGGCTGCGGGACTACGTGAACAAGAACGGCTTCAAGAACGTGGTTCTGGGCCTATCCGGCGGTATCGATTCTGCCATCGTCGCGGCTATGAGCGTCGATGCGCTGGGCGAAGAGCGCGTGCGCTGTGTGATGCTACCTTACCGCTACACGTCAGATGAAAGCCTGAAGGACGCGCAGCACTGTGCATCCGCGTTGGGCGTGCGCTACGAGATCGTGCCCATCGAGCCGCCGGTGCAAGGCTTTCTCGACGCGCTTGCCGAAACGTTCGAGGACACGACCGAAGGGGTGACTGAGGAAAACCTGCAGTCGCGCACACGTGGCACGATCCTCATGGCGATCTCTAACAAATTCGGCTCGATGGTCGTTACCACGGGCAACAAGTCGGAAATGTCGGTCGGCTACGCAACGCTCTATGGCGACATGAATGGCGGGTTCAACCCCATCAAGGATATCTACAAAATGCAGGTCTACGCGCTTGCAGACTGGCGCAATCATAACATGCCGCCGGATTGTCTCGGGCCTTCCGGCGAAGTGATCCCGCAGAATATCATCGACAAGGCACCGACCGCAGAATTGCGTGAAAATCAGACGGACCAGGATTCTCTGCCGGAATACCCGGTGCTCGATGTTATCCTCGAAAGTTTGGTCGAGGACGAAATGTCTGTCGATGAAATTGTAGAAAAATTCAGCTTCGAACGCGCCACCGTCGAGCGCATGGAACATCTGCTCTACATCGCGGAATACAAGCGCAGGCAGGCGGCACCCGGTGTGAAAATCACCCGTCGCGCTTTCGGGCGGGAGCGTCGGTATCCAATCACCAACAGGTTCCGTGACCGGTGAACCCCTTCGCACCGACCACCTGGCCGTTGGCCCATGGCCGTTCGCTGATGCTTGGGCCAAAGGCGCAGGTGATGGGCATCTTGAACGTGACACCGGATTCGTTTTCAGACGGTGGCCGGTTCATCGAAGTGGATGCCGCGGTGGCGCAGGCACAAGCGATGGTGGAGCAGGGTGCGTCGATCCTCGATGTGGGGGGCGAATCGACCCGCCCGGGTGCGGAAGCCGTGGATGGAGAAACGGAGCGTGCGCGGGTGTTGCCCGTCATCGAGGCGCTCGCCTCCCAATCGGATGTGGCGATATCCATAGACACCTACCGCGCCGAAACCGCGGAAGCTGCGGTGCAGGCGGGAGCGCATATCGTCAACGACGTCTGGGGTTGCCAGCGCGAACCCGCGATAGCCGAGGTCGCAGCCAGAACAGGCGCGGGCCTCGTCATCATGCACACCAATCGCGAGCGCGATGGGCTGGACGACGTCATCGAGGATCAGGTGCATTTCTTGAAGCGATCTTTGGAGATAGCGGGTCAGGCCCGGGTCGATCCGGCTGCCATGGTTCTCGATCCCGGTATCGGCTTCGGCAAAGACGCAGATGACTGCTGGAAAGTTCTGGCGCGTTTAAACGAGTTACACATGATGAACCATCCGCTGCTGATCGGCACATCCCGCAAGCGTTTTTTGGGTGCGTTGACCGGGCGTGAAGCTGATGAACGTGACGTCGCAACAGCTGCGACCAGCGTGCTCGCCCGGCGCAGCGGAGCGGCGATCTTCCGCGTTCATGACGTCGCGTCGAATGTCGACGCGCTCGCCGTCGCGGATACCTGGCGGGAAAAGGAACTGGCCGCATGAGCACGGGGTCGACCTATCAGATCAGGCTGCAGAACTGCGCCTTCTACGCCCATCACGGCGTGATGCAGGAGGAGACAAGTCTCGGCCAGCGCTTCTTCGTCGATGCGGTTCTGCAAGTGCAAACAGATGCCGATATCACCGAGGATGAGATCGAAGGTACCGTTCACTACGGTGAGGCCTTCGCTGTGATCGAGCGGCTGGTAACGAGCAACACACGAAAGCTGATCGAAGCGCTAGCCTCGGATATTGCCAAAGGCTTGCGCAGCGAATTTCCGCAAATCACCTATGCTGCGATCACCGTGCGAAAACCATCTGCGCCGATTGCAGGTATTCTCGATTTCGTTGAAGTGACGGTTTCCGATCCACAATGACCCATAGAGCTTGGCTGGGATTAGGCGGCAATGTCGGTGATGTGGAACTTGGTCTTAAAGTATCACTTCAAGCCATCCACCAAAGCGACGGATGCTCGGTAGAGACTGTATCGCTGCTATACGAAACACCGCCGTGGGGCCTGTTGAACCAACCGCTGTTTCTTAACTGCTGTGCCGAGGTGTTAACCGATCTGGAACCGGAGGCATTGCTGGTTCTATGTCAACAAATTGAGCTGACCGGCAAGCGCGAGCGCATACAGCGATGGGGACCGCGAACAGTCGATATCGATATTTTGATTTTTGATGGCGTTGAACAGGCTGACAAGACCCTGACGCTTCCTCATCCACGCATGTTGGAAAGGGCATTCGTTATGTTGCCGCTTGCAGATATTGCAGCTGACCTAGAAATCGCCCGACGAACCGTCACACAGCATCTCGCAGCGCTTGATACCGACGGAATCAAGACAGTCCGTCATGATGGCGAGTGGTGGCGCGCTAATTCAGACTAAATGCTGCGCGTTTAGGCGTGCCCTGACGATTCATGGTTAACCCTATGAACGGTACCTGTTTACCGTCGACATCCACGAGGATCGTGATGTTCAGCAGATTTGCATTTTTTAGATTCGCGACCATCGTGCCCGTGAGCGCTTTGCGCTTGATGCGCAGCAGCATTTTTCCGCCTCGACGTCTGCCGGAAGTGATGTCCAGACCCTTGCCCTTCGCACCATCTAGAAATGCGCCACGAAAGCCCTTCCCGCGCTTGGTGACTGTCGCTTCAATCGGCTGTGAAAACAGGCCGACACGGCATTTACCTGACAGTTTCATCGATGCGGACGCCTCATTTGTACCGGCCAGGCGGCAAGTGAATCGGGTGTTCTTGTAGGGCCCGTTGACGATTGTACCAGCGCCCGACCACGTGCCCGAAACGGTGTTGAAATATTGGGTGTCAGAAGCGCTTGCGACAGTGCTCGACACGGCGAGCGACAGGGCTGCAAAAGCAAAGCGGGGCAGGAAACGCATAACTCAATTCCGGTCACTGTTACTGCGTTGACTATCGTCGCGATTGGTTAACGCTTCGCTTCTTCAGCGCCGGAAACCGCCTCTTGCTGTGTAAACCTCGTCAATTCACTGAGAAAATCACCAACCGTAGGGCGGTACTTGGCCGAAAAGGGCAGCGGGCGGCAGATATCGATGGCGGAGATGCCGATCCGGGCTGTCAGCAGCCCATTCACCACCCCTTCGCCCAGACGCGACGACAATTTGGCAGCGATGCCGTGGCCGACGATTTGTTGGACCAGCCCATCCCCGATGGCGATCGAACCGGTGACCGCGAGGTGTCCAATGACGTTGCGCGCTAGTCGCCAGAAGCCTAGCGTGCCGGGGCGTCCACCGTAGAGGTCCGCGAGGGCGCGGATAAGACGTGTGTTTTCCACCAGTACATATCCGATATCGATCAGCGCGCGCGGCGAAACGGCGGTGACGAGTGAGACGCGTTTGGCCGATGCTAAAACCAGTTTCGTGGCCTTTGCATCGAGGTTGGTCATCAAATCCCGTTCGGCCAGTTGGATGAGGTCTTTCCCGTCTATGATTTCGGTCAAGTGGCCGGACAGCTGTTCGCGACCAGCCTTCATGTCGGTACGGTCGCCGTAGAGTTGGAGCAATCGATTGCCAACCGACTTTGCCGCCTTCGCATCATCGGCTTCGATGGCAGACAATGCATCATTTCGAAGCTCATCGATGTGCGCCATGCGCTGCAGGCCCCACAATTCGCGGACCGTAATGGCGAGGGCAGCGAGAACCAGCAAGCCCGTCAGCGATACGGCTAGCCAGCCCAGCCAATCCTGCCGCGCGAAGAGATCGCGAATTAATTGATCGATCCAGAGGCCGAAGGCGAGGGAAACCAAAGTACCAAAGGCTATGAAGAACAGCTTGCCCCAACTGAAACGCCGCTTCTTTGGCACCGCTAGGGGCGGTGTCAGTTCTTCGGCCAACATTATGTCATGTGAGATCTGGGGCGGAAGACGCTGTGCAGCCACATCGGGCGTTGGCTTCAATACGGTATCAGGTTGTGCTGTCCGTGGCTTACGTTTCTTGGTAGCCGGTTGCTGTGCGGTTTTCGGTTCTTCCAGCTGATTGTCGGTCAGATCGAACGCTCTCGGTTTGCGGCGCTCAGTCATTGCAGTTTGTCCCCAAGCAAAAACTCGAGCGCGCGGTCCAGCCGGATGTGGGGCAGGGAGAGTATCATGCCCTCCGTTGTTTTCTGTATACTGGGCGGGCGAAACCGCAGGAACCGCAGATCGCCTTCGACGCCGCCAGATGCCAGCGCTTCATCGGGATCTTCCGGCAGATCGCCGGGAAAGAGAGCGGTTTTCGTGTCACCATCGAAAAGTTTCTTGCCAAGACGCTCTCCCTTCTTCGGTGTGCCTACAATGACCGGCAGTGTGTCACCGCCTTCCTTCATGTCCGCCTCAGTGGTCGCTCGTATGGCAGCCAGCGCGACGATATCGGTCTGTGCCCCGCTGAACTCCGCTTTCTGCACCGCGTCACCTACAAGCTGCTGGAGGATCGCCTCTAGGCGGTCATGATTTTCGTGATGGAGATGGTCGGCCTTCGTCGCGGCGAACAGGATGCGGTCGGTTCGGGTGCTGAAGAGCGACGTGAGCCACGACCGCTTGCCCGGATTAAAGCATTCGAGAATGTCGGAGATAGCGTTCTGCAGGTCTGAAACGGCAGACGGTCCTGCGTTTAACGCTTGGAGAGCATCCACCAACACTATTTGTCGGTCCAGGCGGGCAAAGTGCTCGAGGAAGAAGGGACGGATGACCAGGTTTTTATAGGCTTCGAACCGGCGCTCCATCATTGCGTGGAGGGTGCCATCTTCAGGGCGCGCGCCTTCTGACAGTTGTAGTGGTGAAAAGGTCAACGCAGGTGAGCCCTCCAGATCGCCAGGCATCAGGAACCTGCCAGGGGGCAGGGTGGACAGGGCCGCTTCGTCCGCTCGGCAAGCGCGCAGGTAGGTGGTGAATGTAGCTGCAAGCTTCTCGGCTGTAACATCGCTTTCCGGTATGGTGGGATCGGTCTCCGCAAGAGCCGAATGCCACTGCTTTGCGAGGTCGATCCGAGCGGGCAGCCGGGATAGCTTGAGCGCTTCAGCTGACCATTCGGAAAAACTTTTTCCCAGAAGCGGAAGATCGAGCAGCCATTCGCCGGGGTAGTCGATGATGTCTAGCGTCAGCTCACCTGCACCGAACGTGCGTGTCCAGCCGGAGGCGGACTGGTAGGCGATGCGCAGCCGAATCTGCGAAATTGCGCTCGTCGAATTTGGCCAAACACGATCTGCCAACAGCGCCTCGAGATGCTGTTCGTATTTGAAGCGGGGCACTGCGTCGTCCGGCTGCGGGCTAAGACGTGCGTTCTCAATGCGACCTTCGGCCTGTGCAGAGAACAGCGGTAGCCGACCACCATTCAGCAGATTGTGGATGAGGGAGGTGATGAAAACTGTCTTGCCGGCGCGCGATAGTCCGGTAACGCCGAAACGTAGCGTCGGCTCGAAGAGGTGCGATGCTGCGTTCGAAAGATTATCGAGCACGATGAGTGCATCGTCGGACACTCGGGTGATCTTCGCCACGGCTTTGCGCCCTCCGCTTTAAGCCGCTTCCAGCGATTTTGCGGTCACGAAATTCGTCAAGTTGGCGGATGCCTTGCCCAGTTTTGACCAGCTATCTTCTACATCCAGGATAGCGAGTGCACCGGTAGGGTAGCCTTGCGTCGCGAGAGCCGTCGCTTGTAGCGAGCGCGGGGTTGCTAAGTGTCGGACCAGTTCATCGCAGGTCGGATTGTGGCCGATGAGCATCAGGCTCTCTTCGCTCGCTCCCCAGATTTCCGAAAGATAGCTGTCGATGTTTCCTGCATAGATCGACGATACAAATTTCACTTGTGCTCCATTCAACGCGCCGGCGATTCGCGATGCGGTCTCTCGCGTGCGGATGGATGGCGATGCGATTATCTGCTTTGGGGCGATCGCGTTCTCTTTCATCCATGCCTGTAACATTTTGCACTGCTTGCGCCCCCGTCCATTTAGCGGGCGCTCAATGTCCGGAATTCCGGGCTGCGCCCATGAGGACTTCGCGTGTCGGAGGATGAAAAGCGTATTCATTGCTATGACCTAAGGCGAAGTGGCCCGAGTGCCAAGCATTGGTGAAAATCGGTTGCGTTTTTCCGCATCGTTGTCTTTCGGCGACACCGTATGTTCGGCCACCGACAGACCGCCTTGCGATGAATTGCGGTGGTGCGTATACGAGCGTCATCTTTTCCGGGACGGGTAGGCTGGGACGCCGCGGGACCGGGAAGTGCTTTTGGAGGGAGACCAAAATGTCAGCACGTCTCAAAGACTACCGGCCTAGCGAAACCGAAACCTTCATGAACCCGCAGCAACAATCGTATTTCCGCGACAAACTGCTTGCGTGGAAAGTGGATCTGCAGAATGAAGCGGCGGCAACTGTCTCGACGCTGCAGGAACATAATCTTAACGCACCCGACTTAAACGATCGTGCGTCGTCGGAATCCGATCGCTCCATCGAGCTGCGTGCTCGTGATCGCCAGCGCAAGCTCATCAACAAGATAGATCAGGCTTTGAAGCGTCTTGATGACGGAGAGTACGGCTATTGCGAAGAGACCGGTGAGCCCATCAGCCTGCAAAGACTGGAAGCGCGCCCCATTGCCACAATGTCGTTGGAAGCGCAGGAACGCCACGAGCGCCGCGAGAAGGTCTATCGAGACGATTGAGGGACTGGCAAATTGGGCAAGTGTGAAGAGGCGGCTGTTTCAGTCGCCTTTTGTTTTAGTCAGCCCGCCGCCTAGCTGCGCGTCGCTGTAACGTCACCGCTCTTCGGTGTTTCAGTCGCCGCATCCATCGAGAGAGTCGGCTCGTTGCGAGTTGGCCGAGAGGGTTCTACTGCAGGTTTCGGACGGGCAACCGGGGCTGGAGTGGTTGGCGCTGTTGTAGGATTTGCAGGCGGTAGGGGAGCTGGCCGCGGCGCTTCTGCAGGTTTGTTTACAGTTGGGCGAGACTGAGCGTTAGCCGGTTTGGCAGGCGCTTTCCCTTGATGTGTAGCCGGACGTTGGCGGATGTCCGCTTCGATGACCAGATCGTTGGCGCCGCCGATCATAATAAGATGTTCGACATCGTCACGGCGGACAAGAACGATCCGTCTACGGTCATCGATTTGGGCAGCGTCTGTCACCGCCAAACGGGCCTGTTTGCTGCGTCTGCCACCCGCCATGCGGGGCATACGGATAAGCCGCATGACTATCCATAACAACAATAGCGCCACTACAATGATCACCAAAAGCGCCAACCAATTGGCGACCGAGGCAGGGAGTCCCAGCACGGGAGCGTCGAAGAAATCGATCATTGCAGCGGATCCGGTCTCGTCGTTCTGGGCTGTGTTCGGTGTTCAGCCTAAGGTCGCCAAACACACTGTCCATGCGACTGTGCCACGTCAAGTTATCGGGTATGTCCATCGCCTGTCGCGAAAGGGTTTTGTTCGCGGGGCGTATGTGATTCAAACGTGCAAACGCGAGCGGGGTGTTGCCACATGAATCAGGGGTTCGAGGTCGAAGAAAAGATCGCCGCAGAGGCGAACGCGCAAAGCCCTTACGCTCCGGCACCGTTGCTCGACCGTGCAGAGCGCGTCAACAGCGTCACGCGGCTGTTGATCGTTGGGCTCGTGCTGCTGGGCATAATGGGTCTTTTCACGATCCTGCCGAACGAACTTGCACGGCAGGCGACGCTGGTCATTCTTGGCATTCTGGCGATGGTCGGCGTCTTCTTCGTCCTTTCACTTGCCATCGGTTGGGTTCACTTATCGTCGCGCTCAAGGGGAGATACGTTCGCCAAAGCCTTTCTGGACGGACTGTCCCATGGTGCTGTTGCCATCGATTGGAACGGCCGGATCGTCTACGCCAACCATGCTTACGGCGAAATGACAGGGGCCACCAAAGCTAGCGAACTAGCGACTGTGGAACGGGTATTTGCCCATTCCGACGAGGCATCTGAAATCGTCTATCGCATGAACCAGCGTGTCCGCGCTGGTGAAACCGTGACAGAAGAATTCCGCATGATCTGTGATGTGCGGGACCGTGCAAACAGTGGAGAGGTGCTTTCACCGCGTTGGTATCGCCTCACTGTGCGTCGGCAAGATCATGAAGACCACCACCGCCCGTTGCTGGTATGGGAAATGAGTGACGTAACACAGGAACGCGCGCGGCAAGAAAGTGTGTTCCAAGAGTTGCAGCACGCAATCGATTATCTCGATCACGCGCCGGCAGGCTTCTTCTCTGCCTCATCGGATGGCGGTATCGTGTATTTGAATGC
>JBCCRF010000114.1:0-8534 GCA_039208305.1 Pseudomonadota bacterium | reverse complement strand
TCTCGATCCCCGCCAACTTGCCGTGGGGAATCGCGACGCCGTTGCCGACGCCGGTGGATCCCAGTTTTTCGCGCTGTTGCAGGATTTCCAGTACGTCATGCTCGTCGCGGTCGACAAGGCGCGCGCCGATGGCCGCGAGTTCCTGAAGAAGCTGGCGTTTGGAGCCGGCCTTCAGGTGCGTCACGACGCTGTCGGGCGAAAGAATGGTCTGGAGGTCCATGCCGCGTGGTTCCAGTTCAGGCCGCGTCCGCGTCTTTCGCGACGGCCTTGGACGGGTCCACCCATCCGATATTTCCGTCTGCCCGGCGATAAACGATATTGATGTCGCCTGAGCCCGCGTTGCGGAAGACATTGACCGGATCATCCATCAGTTCGAGCTGCATCACGGCCATTGCGACGGTCTGGGTGCGGATGGTGGTGCCGGATTCGGCGATCACGAGGGGCGCTTCGTCCTCTGCCAGTTCCTCATCGCCGGCACGGGTCTGCATCACGGAATAGGCAACTTCCGCCTTCTCCATAGACTGGCGGGCGTTGTGGTGGTCCTTCAGCTTGCGGTGATAACGGCGCAGGCGCTTTTCGATACGCTCTGCCGCCTTGTCGAAGGCGCCATGGGCGTCCGGTTCTCTAGCGCTGGTCTGCAGCTCGATGCCGGAATCCAGATGGACCTTGCAGTCGGCGATGAAGAAGGAACCCTGCTTTTCCATCACCACATGACCGCCAAAGCCGTGGCCGAAATATTTATCGACGGCTTCGGTGATACGGTCGTCGATCCGACCCTTCAGAGCGTCGCCGATATCCATCTGTTTTCCGGTGATGCGCAAACTCATGCGGTGGTTCCTTCTGCTTCGTCATGGCGAAGTCGGCCATGACAGGACTTCTAATTTAAGCCCCCAGTTCCGCGCGGTATAGATTGACAATGCAGAAATTCCGGAGACCGAGTACAATCGGCTTTCCGCAAATCAGTGCGTCTGTCAGGTGGGTTCAAGGCACGACGCCCGCGATGGCGGGCGCTTTAGGAAAAGCTTTGGCGGCTGTCAACAAACGGCGCTTGCGCAATCAGGCATCTTCCATGGCGCGTTTCTCGCGGCGGCGCTGCACGGAAGAGGGGATGGCCATGGCATCGCGGTATTTGGCAATGGTGCGTCTGGCAATATCGACGCCGCGGTTGCGCAATTCATCCACGATGGCGTCGTCACTCAACACTGTTCGGGCGGTTTCGCCATCAATCAGAGCGCGAATCTGTGCGCGTACGGCCTCTGCGGAGTGCCCGCCGCCATTTTCGCCATCGGTGGTTCCGAGCGCTGTTGTGAAGAAGTATTTCATTTCAAACAGCCCGCGCGGTGTCATGAGATATTTGTTCGATGTCGCGCGACTGACGGACGATTCATGCATATTAATATCGTCCGCCACCTGCTTTAGCGTCATGGGGCGCAGGTGATCGACGCCGTGGACCAGAAAAGCGTCCTGGCGGGATACGATGGACTTGCATACTTTCAGGATGGTGTTCGCGCGTTGATCGAGGCTTCGGGTCAACCAATTTGCGTCGCTCGCGCATTGCTGAACGAATTCATGGGCTTCTTCGGCTCGAGCATCGCTCTTGCAGGCACGGTCAACAGTGGTGATGTAAGTCTCATTGACGAGAACGCGGGGCAGCGTCTCGCTATTCAGTTCCACGATCCAGCTGCCATCTTTAGCCTCACGTACAAGGGCATCGGGCGCGACGTGCTGGACGGGTTGGGTGGAAAAGGCGGTACCTGGCTTCGGGTCGAGGGCCTGAATTTCAAGCACGGCGGCGCGCATGTCGGTCGTATCGAGACCGGACAGTTTCGACAGCGCGGCGTAATCGCGGCGCGCCAGCATCGGCAGATTGTCGATCAGGCATTCCATCGCCGGGTCCAGACGCCCGCGTTCGCGCAATTGCAGCGTGAGACATTCCTGCAGGTTGCGTGCGCCGACGCCTGCGGGATCCATTGTTTGCAGCAAAGTCAGCGCGCTGTCGGCAACAGCTTCATCCGCGTTCAGCCGGGCGGCGAGTGCTGCCGGATCGAGCTGTAGATAGCCGCCGTCATCGACGAATTCGATCATCGTCTGCACCATAAAACGTACGTTGCGTTCACATGTGGTGAGAGCCAGTTGCGCGTGCAGATGGTCGTGCAGGCTGGGTAGCGCGGTTGCGCGTTCGGCAATGTCCCAGTCGTCGCTGGACGATGCTGAAGAGACTGGAAGCCCGCCGGTTACAGGCGCGGATTTCTCCTCGGCCGCTGCAGATTTGCGCTCCTCACGATAATCCTGTTCGTCGGGAAATACGTTCTCCAGGCTGGTGCCCAGGTTGTCGGCCAGGCGCTGGGCGCTGGTATCGAGTTCGTGGATCGTATCGCTTAGCGGGGCGCGGTCATTAGCTGCATCCGGGCTGGCTTCTTCGCTCCGTCGATCCTCTGGCGCAGTCTCCGCCCGCTCTAAGAACGGGTTCTTTTCCAACTGCTCGTCGATGAAAGCGTCGAGTTCTATATTCGACAGGGACAGCAGCTTGATCGACTGGCTCAGCTGCGGGGTCATCACAAGCGACTGTGATTGCCCCTGTTTCAGCTTTAGCTTTTGAGAAAGTCCGATCATCGTTGCCCCGCACGCAGTACCAAACGGTCAGCGGTCGTTCCCTGACGTAGCCGGGCCGGTGGGCCAATACGGCAAGTTCCATGCCAGTTTACGCGCTGCGAAACGCTTCTAGCAAGCGAGACGCCATCAAAGTGTGAATTGATCGCCCAGATAGAGCCGCCGAACGTCAGGATTGTTAACGATCTCTTGCGGTGAGCCGTGGGTGAGTACCTGACCCGAGGCAATAATGTAAGCTCGGTCGATAAGGCCGAGCGTCTCGCGGACATTGTGATCGGTGATGAGAACGCCGATCCCGCGCCGCGTCAGATGGCGGACGAGGTCCTGAATATCCCCCACCGCAATGGGGTCGACGCCGGCAAAGGGTTCGTCCAGCAGCATGAAGGCGGGGCGAGAGGCGAGAGCGCGGGCAATCTCCAGCCGCCGCCGCTCGCCACCCGACAGTGCAATGGAGGGTGATTTGCGCAGATGGCCGATTTTGAACTCGTCCAGCAATGAGTCGAGCTGTTCGCTGCGTTTGCTGCGGTCCTTCTCCACGACCTCCAGCACGGCCTTGATGTTGTCTTCCACTGAAAGGCCGCGAAAAATCGAGGCTTCCTGGGGCAGGTAGCCGATGCCCAGACGTGAGCGCTGATACATCGGCATATGCGTTACGTCGTGGCCGTCGAGTTCGATCTTGCCTTCGTCCGGCTGCACGAGGCCCGTGATCATGTAGAAACAGGTCGTTTTGCCTGCGCCGTTGGGGCCGAGAAGACCGACAGACTCGCCGCGTCGCACGCCAAGGCTCGCGCCGTCGACAACTGTGCGACCCTTGTAGGTTTTCTTCAGACCTCGGGCGAGGAGAACACCGTCGCGGGCACGGGGCTGCACTGGCGTGCCGGGAGGCAAGGGCGGCGCGTCAGGCTCGCGCTCTTGCCCCTTCTTCCTTGCGCGCTTGGCGATAGCTGGCAGGCGGTCGCGCAAGAACGCCAGGCCGCGTCGCTTCTCCTTCGGCGGCATGTTTTTCTCTTCCGGGGTAACCTCCGGCAATTCGTCAGGTGGTTTCACGAAGATGTTCAAGCCGCGAACCTAATTTTTGTTCTGCGAGCCGGGGGTGAAGATCGTGCTGACACGACCAGAGGAGCCGCCGCATGCCGTGAGCCGCGCCTTGTTGTTCTTCAGATTGGCTGTCAGCTTGCAGCCCTGAGCGACATTTGTGCCCTGACTGATGACCACTTTGCCGGTGAGTACAATTTGCTCCGTCGCGGTTACGTAAGTTCCGGCATCGGCGGTCACCGTGTTGTCTTCCGAAGTCGCCACCAGACCGCCCGACATGTCGAGTTGCTGCACGTCTCGCTGGGTGCCCTCGCCACCGGCGCCGTAGGTCACGATTAGCTTGGATGTCGTCATGGTGCTTTTGCCTTGGACCACGACGACATTCCCGTTGAAGACGGCTTTGTTCTGTTCATCCAGCACTTCCAGCGAATCCGCTTCGATCTGGATAGGGTCATCGCCATTGGAGCGGAAACCCTCAAATGCCGCTCCTGAGACCTGCGCCAAGGCGGAGGTTGCCATGGCGAACGCAAATGATAGTGCAAGAAGTGAAGTACGGATCACGGTGTGCTCTTTCAAAACTCGGTTCAGTTGGTGGCTGCGGAGCTTATTTCCGGTGAGGTGCCACGTTTGATGGGCCGATTGATGACCATTTTTACGCGTTCTTTGAAGATCACGCGTTTGCCATTGTCCTGCACTTCCACGGAGGCCGCGTCGATGGTGGTCTCACCGGATTTCACGGTCACGGGTTTGTCGGAGGTCAGCGTGCCGGATTTGATATCGATATCGGCATCATCCATCTGGATATCCATGCCACGTGCACCGGTCACCACCACAGTGTTGAACAGGCGCATCGTTTCCGCTTTTTGATCGTAGATGCCAGAGCCTGCATCAACCTGCGCAAAGGAAGATGCATCAATTGGCAATTTCGCGTCGATCGCTGTCAATTCGAAAAAGCCGGGCTTGGCGAGATCCTGAACGGCGCGTGCGGCCTTCACGTCATAGGGGCGATTGTCGGCATCGACCCCTTTCAGCTTTGGCTCTTCCATAACCAGTTTCCCGTTGCTGATTGCGGCGGAGAGGACCTGAATATTGCCCATGGGCGTCCAGTTCCACACCGCTTGGCCCACAAACAGGACGACCATGAAAGCAGCGATACCGGGAAGAGCGCGGCGGGAGATGCGAACGGCTTTGGAATGTCGTTGGGCCTTTGCGAAGTCTTCCGCCGTGCGACGGTTGGCGACTGACGCGTCATCCCTCGCGATCTCAGGCGTGATAACACCGCCCTGCGCGGCGGCAGGCATGTCAAGATGCGCTGTGATCGTCCCACCCATCATCATTTGCCCCTGAACAGACCGCTCACTGTTGGCGGTAAGTCTATCCGCATAGCTGTCGCGACCATGCGGTCGTCACTCGGCACGTGAACGTGCCACTGTTTTCCTGCCCTCAGATACCTGTATCGAAGATTTGCGGTGCGATTATGGTCGATGAAGGAGCCATCCATTGCCGTTCGATCAAGCATCAGCTGTGGGCAAAGATATCGGTGTCGTCCCAGCCCGCCAGATCAAGCAGGCAGCGGGTTGGCAAAAATTCGAAACACTTCTTTGCCAGATGTCGGCGCTCCTCCCGCTCAAGCCGTGCTAAGAGTGCATCGCGCAGCGCGTGCAGATGCAACACGTCCGACGCCGCATAGGCCTGTTGGGCGACGCTGAGCTCATCTGCGGCCCAATCAGAAGACTGTTGCGCCTTCGATAGATCGACGCTCAGCAGTTCCTGCGTCAGGTTCTTCAAACCGTGGCGGTCGGTGTAAGTGCGGGTGAGGCGAGAGGCGATCTTGGTGCAAAAGTTATTCGCCGAAAGTGCGCCGAACGCGTGATACAAAACGGCGATGTCAAACCGTCCGTAGTGGTAGATTTTCTGCACGCTTTCGTCGCGAAGCAGTGCCTCTATGTTGGGCGCTTCGGTCTGGCCCTTGGCGATCTGCACTACGTCTGCCGTGCCGTCACCGGGGGAAAGCTGCACGACGCATAGCCGATCGCGGTGGATGCGCAGTCCCAGCGTTTCGGTGTCGATGGCCGCGCTGTCGCTGTAATTCGACAGATCTGGCAGGTCGTGTTTGTGCAGGCGGATGGTCATGAACGGCGGCGTCTCGTGCGAACTTTGGGTTGTGGCATACAGGAAAAGAGTTGCATTTGAATAACCATGATCACTGCCAAAGAAGGAAATCAGGTTCCGTTTACCGGCGATTATCGCTCATGTGCCTGTTTGAACAATGAATTTGGGGCTGTCTGGAATTGAGACAATGGGTGGTGAAGCGCTTCATATTATTGGTGCAGGCGGCCATGCAGCGGTCGTGGCGGATTGTGCCGAGACCGCAGGTTATTCACCAATCCACCTCTATGCAGATCGTAAGCCAACGCAGGTTCTTCCCGCGGAATGGCGCTTTATGCTGTGCGATGATCCTGTGTCGCGCATCGCAGGAACAGGCGGTCTGGGTCATGTTGCGGTTGGTGACAATGCGGTCCGTGAGCGACTGTTGGAGGCGCTTATCAAGGCGGGTGTTAGTTGCCCGCCGATTATTCATTCGTCGTCTGTTGTCAGCCAACACGCGTCTCTTGGCTTCGGCATAGCTTTGATGGCTGGTGCTATCGTCAACGCACGTGCACGACTGGGGCAGGGATGCATTATTAATTCCGGCGCGGTGGTGGAGCATGATTGCCATCTTGGCGATGCGGTTCATCTATCGCCGCGGGCCGCCATTGCTGGCGGTGTAACTGTCGGCGCCCGCAGTTGGATCGGTATCGGAGCTGTGGTTCGGGAAGGCGTGACAATCGGTGATGATGTGGTGGTGGGCGCAGGCGCCGCAGTCGTGGCCGATATTCCGTCGGGCACCACTGTAGTGGGCGTGCCTGCCAGACCGATCGTGCGCTGCTCCTGAACCGATGGCGACCTTGTTCGGATCAACAGACCTTCCTTCTCGATGATCGCGAGCCTGCCGATGTATGCTCGTTCAGAGCTCGCAGGCGCTCACGAGCGGTGGTGGGCGATGATCCGTAAGGCATTGCTGGCGCGGAATATACCTGCGCCGCTGGAGCTTTCGCAGGCGATGGATGAATGGGATGTGTGGCTGTCGCCCAGCCTCATTCTCAGCCAGACCTGTGGAATGCCCTACAGGATTTTTCTTCATGACAGGGTCACCCTGGTCGGCACGCCGGATTACGGACTGGACGGGTGTCGGCCGGGCTTCTACCGCAGTGCCATCGTGGTGAGAGCAGGAAATACCCGGCAGACCGTTGAAGACTTTGCGACGGCGCGTTTCGCTTTCAATCAAACGCACTCGCAATCTGGTTTTGCGGCCGCCTATCGGCATTGCGCTGAGCGTGGCCTCTGGTTTGCAGAGCAGATCAAGACCGGCTCGCATCTAGCCTCTGCCAGAATGGTCGCCGATGGTTTGGCGGACATTGCCTCGCTTGACGCGGTGTCTTGGCGGTTGATGCAGCGGTATGAGGTTTTCGCTGCGGAATTACGCGTGATCGACTGGACCGTGCCGTCGCCGGGCCTGCCGCTGATTGCGGGGCCGGATGCCGATGCGGATATGATGTTCGATGCGGTCAGCGAAGCCATCGAAAGACTGACGCCGGAAGACCTTGAAGCGCTGGGCCTACGCGGTCTGGTACGCCTACCTGCAGCTGACTATCTCGCCGTTCCCAACCCACCAAGCGAACTGTTAGATGCGAACGAGTTGCCCGAGAGACTGAGAACCGATCATTCGTCGCCGAGATAGGCTGTTACGACGGCTTCCGTGCCGTCTCTCCACAGCGCTTGCAAAGCGTCTGCAAAGGTTGAACGGAACTCTGGCGCTTCGGCGACGCCGCCGTAAATATCTGTCATTTCAAGCCACGCCATTGGCTCATCCTTTGCAGCAATCGCCTGTCGGTTGAGCCGGTCCCAATCGGGGTCGTTTGGCGCGATGTGCTGGCCGCTTTCAGTCTCGCCATAGCAATAGCGGCACCATAATGCAGATTCGAGCGCGAGGCCCGTGATGGACTGACCTGCAGCGAGACGGTCTTCGATCACCGGTACGATGAATTTCGGCTGGCGGTTGGAGCCGTCGAGGCACAGACGCTGTACGGTGTCGCCGATGGCGGGGTTGGCAAAACGCTCCGTCACCGTTGCTAGGTAGTCGTCCTTCGAGACGCCTGGAATGTCCGGCACGGTTGGAACGATCTCATCCCGCTCCAGCTTCGCCAAAAAGCCTGCGACAATAGGGTGGCGCGTGGCGTCGTGGACGAAGTGAATGTCCAGCAGTGCGGCAGGATAGGCGATGGTGGCGTGACCACCGTTTAAGATGCGCAGCTTCATCAACTCGTAGGGCGCGACGTCATCGACGAACTCCACGCCTACGGCTTCCAGCGCCGGGCGCCCGGTGGGGAAATGATCCTGCATCACGCCAGCAACATCGCAGCGCGAGATCGACATGGTGGCCGACACATTTGGCATCATCGACGCCCGCCCCGTCGCCTGCGAACCCTTCCGCCAATGGGTGATGGAGGACCATTTCCCCACCGGGCGCCCGGCGTTGGAGACTGTCGGGGTGGAATTCGTCGATGACGTCGCGCCCTACGAGTTGATGAAGCTGCGCATCTTAAACGGTGGCCACGCCACCATCGCCTACCCTGCCGCACTGCTGGACATTCACTTCGTCCACGACGCCATGCGCCACCCTATTGTCGCAGGCTTTTTGGCGAAGCTGGAGCGGGATGAGATCGTTCCAACCGTGCCGGACATTCCAAGCGTCTCGAAGGACGACTACCTAGCAACGGTGACGGAGCGTTTTGCCAACCCCGCCATCGGCGACACCGTACAGCGTCTGTGCCTCGACGGCTCCAACC
>JBCCRF010000113.1:0-8594 GCA_039208305.1 Pseudomonadota bacterium | reverse complement strand
GCCTCGGCCTCGATCTGCCGTTGTGGCAACGCTATTTCAGCTGGGTCGGCGGCATGGCGCAGGGTGATTTCGGCACCAGCTATATCTATTCCGAACCGGTGTCGGACTTGGTCGCCGACCGCATCACCCTAAGCCTGCCGCTGGCAGTCATCGCGCTTGTTCTGTCGACAACCATCGCCATTCCCATCGGCGTCTGGACAGCTTCGCGGCGGGGAACTGCGCTAGATACTGGTGTAATGGGCATCACGCAGGTGGGGATCGCGATCCCTAATTTCTGGTTCGCCCTGCTGATGGTTTACGTCTTCGCCATCGCGCTGCAGTGGCTTCCGGCAGGTGGCTTTCCCAGCTGGGAAGGGGGCGTCTGGCCCGCGCTCATGGCGCTGGCTATGCCTGCCGTAGCGCTCGCCCTACCCCAGGCAGCGATCCTCGCCCGCGTCACCCGCTCCGCGCTTTTGGAAACGATGGGGCAGGACTACATCCGCACCGCTCGTGCAAAGGGCTTAAGCCACCGGGCAACACTTTGGGGCCACGCCTTGCGCAACGCGCTTATCCCGGTGCTCACGATAATGGGCCTGCAATTTGCCTACCTTTTGGCAGGCACCATCATCATCGAAAACGTCTTCTACCTGCCCGGCCTTGGACGCCTCGTCTTTCAGGCCATCAATCAGCGTGACATCATCGTGGTGGAAAGCGTGGTGATGATGCTGGTCGCCACAAATATCGCGATCAATTTCATCGTCGATCTGCTCTACGCCGTCGTGGATCCGCGCCTTCGGAAGGTCCCGGCATGAGCGCCCCGGAGGTGAAGGAGCTACCGGGATTCCGCGAGACCGCCTTCGCCAGCCGCAGCTTCGTGTTCGGCTTGGCTATCACGCTGATCGTCTGCGCGGTCGCGGCCGTCTCCTTCGTCTGGACGCCCTACGATGTCACCGACCTTGCGATTTCCGACAGGCTGAAAGCGCCATCCGCCGACCACTGGTTCGGGACAGACCATTTCGGTCGGGACATTGCGTCCATGATCATGGTCGGCGCGCGCAATTCCATTGCGGTCGCACTGGTTGCCGTCATCATCGGCGTCGGCATCGGTGTGCCGCTGGGCTGCTGGGCCGCGGCCAGAGGCGGCCTGCCCGACGAAGCGTTGATGCGCGGCAACGATGTTATCTTCGCCTTCCCGGCTCTGCTCTCCGCCGTCATGATTTCCGCCGTATTCGGCCCCGGTGCCATCAACGCCATCATCGCGATTGGCATCTTCAACATCCCGGTCTTCGCCCGGCTGGCACGCGGGGGTGCGCTGGCGCTGTGGCAGAGGGACTTCATCGCTGCAGCCCGCGTTTCCGGCAAATCCTCCATACGCATCACGGTGGAGCATATCGTGCCCAACATAGCCGATATTCTGATCGTACAGGCCACCATCGCACTCGCGCTTGGCATTCTGCAGGAGGCGGGCCTCGCCTATGTCGGTCTCGGGACCCAACCCCCCTTCCCCAGTTGGGGTCGCATGTTGAACGAGGCCCAAACGATGATGAGCTTTGCGCCCCACATGGCCATCGCGCCGGGCCTCGCCATCGTCTTTACCGTGCTTGGCCTGAACCTGCTCGGCGACGGCCTGCGAGACGCTCTCGACCCCAGGTTGGCGAGGATGCGCTCGTGAGCCTTGCCATCGACAATCTGCATCTCAGCATCGGTGAAAGCCACATTCTGCACGGCATTTCACTGACAGTGCAGCCGGGTCGCATTCTCGGCATCGTCGGCGAGAGCGGATCGGGCAAATCCATGACGGCCCTATCCGCCATGCAATTGCTCCCGCCTGGTTCCCGCACCACAGGCTCCATCCGCTTCGCAGGCCGCGAACTCTGCGACGCGAACGACGAGTTGATGCAAGATCTACGTGGCGACGACATTGCCATGATCTTTCAGGAACCGATGACAGCGCTCAACCCGGTCCACACAATCGGAGATCAGATCGCCGAGGGCATCTGCCTGCACACCGGCGCGTCGACAAAGGAGGCCTACCGAAAAGCGGAAAATCTGATGGCCGATGTCGGTCTCCCAGTCGAGCGTTTCCCGCTGTCGCGCTTTCCCCATCAATTGTCGGGTGGGCAGCGCCAGCGCGTGGCCATCGCAATGGCCTGCGCTCAGTCCCCCGACTTGCTGATTGCCGATGAACCGACGACGGCGCTCGACGTCGTGTTGCAAGCTCAAATCCTGGATCTATTACGCGGCAGAGTAGACAACACCGGCATGGGCCTGATGCTCATCACCCACGATCTTGCCGTGGTGGCGGATATGGCTGACGACATTGTGGTGATGCGCGAGGGCGAGATCGTGGATCAGGGGTCGACGAAAGCCGTGTTGCGCGCGATGGCGCATCCCTACACAGCAAAACTGGCAAAGGCCTCCACGCACCGCCCGGAACTAAAACCTGCGGCCGCCTCACCGGAAGTCAAAGACAAGCCTATCGTTCAGGCTCGAGATGTAACGCGCGAATACCCAACACCACGCAAGAGCCTGTTCCGAAAGGGTGATACCTTTCGCGCCGTCGATGGTGTGCGTTTTGACATCAACCCGGGTCAGAGCCTCGGCCTCGTGGGTGCCTCCGGCTGCGGGAAGTCGACACTTGCAAAAATGATCCTTGCGCTGGACAAGCCTACGGCAGGGACGATCTCCATAATCGGCACGGACATCGTCAACGCTGATACAATTGCAATGCGCCCCGTGCGGCGCGCGGTGCAAGCCGTGTTTCAGGACCCCGGCGGTTCATTCGATCCGCGGCATACGGTGGAACGGCTCATCGCCGAACCGCTACATCTGGAACCGAAACTCACCTCAGCCGAGAAGCGGAAACGGGTGCTCGACGCGCTCGCGGAAGTCGCCATGCCCGCCGACAGTCTGCATCGCTATCCGCACGAGTTTTCCGGCGGTCAACGGCAACGGCTGGCGCTGGCCCGCGCGCTCATAACCCGCCCCTCCCTGATCGTGGCGGACGAGCCGGTCTCGGCGCTGGACGTCTCCATCCGCGCGCAGGTGCTCGATCTTATCGCCGATCTTCGTCACCGCTTGGGCATCGCGTGGCTGTTCATCAGCCACGACCTTGGCGTTGTGCGGGCAATCTGCGATGAAGTGATGGTGATGGATGCAGGCCAGATCGTCGAGCAAGGGCCGTGTGATGATGTGTTCAACAAGCCGCAAAGCGATGCCGCCCAAGCACTCGTGGCTGCGACGCCCGATCTCGCTCGCGCTATAGCAGAAGCCGAAATCGAAGCCGGGGAAGACGCATGAGCACTATCAACTACGCCGCCGAATACGACAATTCAGGCCGCGTCGAAAACTCGGCCGAACTGATCGACGCCTATATCGAGGACGCAGCTGAATTTCGCGCCACTGAAGGATTGGACGCTGAATACGATCTCGCCTACGGCCCGCAGCCGCGCAACAAAATGGACCTGTTCTGGCCCGGCGACGACGCCGGAAAAGCACGCACGTCTCCTATCGTAGTCTTCATCCATGGCGGCTATTGGCAGCGGCTGGACCGCTCCGCCTTTAGCCACATGGCGAAGGGCTTGCTGGTGAACGACATGGCGGTCGCGATGCCCTCCTACACGCTGGCTCCCGATATCACCGTCGCAGGTATCATTAATGAAATGCGGCGCGCGTGCCTGGTGCTCCATCAGACCTACAAGCGCCCGCTCACAGTCGTCGGTCATTCAGCAGGCGGCCACCTGGCAGCCTGCATGTTGGCGACGGAGTGGACGAAAATTCACCCTGATCTGCCGGATGACCTGGTGCAATCGGCCATGGGCATTTCCGGTCTTTACGACCTCGCCCCGCTGCTCCAGACGCCGATCAACGACGCGCTAGGCATGGATTTCGAAAGTGCCCACGCATCCAGCCCGCTCGAATGGGTGCCACCGCCTCTGCATCGGTTTCAGGCCTGGGTCGGTGGCGATGAAAGCGAAGAATATCACCGCCAGAGCCGCGATATCACTAAGCGATGGTCGATGCTTGGCACGTCCTGCGAAATGAAGGCGGTGAAGAATACCAACCACTTCACCGTCATCCACAAGCTGCTGAAGCCCGGCAGCAAGATGATCAAGCGCATCGTCGATCTGGTTGAGAACCCAGTTATTGAGATTGACTTTCAGGACGACGAAGACGCCATCGCACAGGTCCTGGCAAACGGACCGATCAAGCCCAGTGCACTAGAAGAAAAGCCCAACAACAATAATCAGCAACACGATTCCGAGCAGCAGGAAACCGCATTGCCACAGCAGTGAAATCGCCGCGCGAATATCATCTGCATCAAGAAGTTTGCGGCCTGCTTCATTCAGATAGGGCGCGTCCACCGCCCCATCGTGATAGACCCGAGGCCCGCCCAGCGCGATGCCGAGATGAGCAGCAAAGGCAGCCTCTGGCCAACCCGCATTGGGCGACCGATGCGTCGGCGCATCACGGCGGATGATATTCCAGATTGTGGAAAACGACACGCTGTTTCGCCGCACGTGCGCAGCGAGCATAACGAGAAATGCCGAAAGCCTCGCCGCAGGCCAGTTCATCGCATCGTCAAGCCTTGCGGCCGGTTTGCCGAACCACTCGTGACGTGGGTCTCGATGACCTATCATGGAGTCGGCGGTGTTGACCGCTTTGTAGAACACGATGCCCGGCAAGCCCAACAGCGCATACCAGAATACAGGCGCTACGATACCGTCGGAGAAATTCTCCGCGCAACTTTCGATCGCCGCAGCCGCCACGCCGCTTTCGTCCAATCGGTCGACATCGCGTCCGACGATCATCGCAACCGCCCTGCGACCGCCTTCAAGACCTTCCTTCGCCAGCCCATCCGCAACGGCAGAAACGTGATCGGCCAGGCTCTTCTGGGCTATCAGCACAGCCACGATCAGCAATTCCAGGCACCATCCGGCAATCGGAAACAGGCGTTGCACCGTGCCGACCACAAGCCAAACGAACAACGCCATCACCGCAAGAAGGAGCAACAGCCACACCCCGGCACCGAACTGCAAGGAAGACGAACGAAACAGCCGGTGCTGCGCATCATCGGCCCACCCAATGAGCTTTCCAATCCAGACCACCGGATGCGGTGCACGCCGCCACAGCCAATCGGGATCGCCGACCAGCATGTCGAGCGTGATGGCGCAGGCGAGCAGTATCATTGGCTAGGACGCAGTCGTTCCGGGCGCTCCGTCCAGCGTTTTGACAAGCCGCTTGAGCGCAGGAATCGATCCGGGAAGGCCGATGCGGACCCAATCCGGTTTGGCCGAAAACTGCCGCACCAGAATGCGCTGCTTTGCCAAGTGCTCAGCAAAAGCCTTGGCGCGGGCGTTTTCGATCAACACGAAAAGGTCCGTTCCACCGAGCAATCTGAGACCGCGGTCTACCAGTGCGCTTTCAAGCTCTTCGCGGTCGGCTCTCAGCTTGCGCCGCATGCGCACGCGCCATGTCCGGTCGGCCAGAGCTCTGGCCGCGACGTCCAACGCAGGGCCGGACACCGCCCATGGCCCAAGCATCTCGTCCAGCCTTTCCACCAAGGTGGGCGATCCGATGGCTGCCCCGAAACGGACACCGGCGAGCCCGTAGAACTTGCCAAGCGAGCGAAGCACCATCAGACCATCGGCCCCAGTGTCCGGGGCAACGCTGATATCGGGCGCGACATCTCCAAAGCTCTCATCCACCACCAACAGCCCGCCCTTGTTCGCCAGACTTCTGCTCAGGGCGATCAGTTGCTGGGGATCGAACGTCCGCCCATCAGGATTGTTGGGATTGACCACGACGATGATCCGAGCGGTCGCTTTCGCGCTCTCGAGCCCGTCGGAAATCAGCACGTCATGCCCGGCCTTCCGCCAGCAATGGCTGTGTTCCTGATAGGTGAAACCAACGACGGCGACGGGTTGCGGTTTGAACAGCGTCGGCAGCATCTGAATGTGCATCTGCGTGCCCGGCGCGAGCGAAATGCCAGCCTGCTGAGGGACCTCACAGGCTATCCGTTGCGCGTCGATGGCCGCCTTCCAGCGGGTAGCATCTGGCAAGCGCGACCACGCTTCAGGGTGCACTTCGCCCACCGGATAGCCACGTGGGTTTATGCCGGTTGACAGATCAAGCCACTGTTTCGGCGTTCCGCCGTGGGCGGCGATGGCAGCGTCCAGCCGCCCCCCATGTTCCAGAGCCGTCATTCCGCCTCCGCGCGCAGATCGATTATGTGCAGATAGGAACCGGAGACGCCGTCCCGTTGCAAGCCCATGGGGCCGAGATCGTTTCCATGTGCGTCCTTCGCTTCGAACAGCGGATCAGCGTCTCCTTGTTGTGAAACCGTGGAATAGTGAAATTCATGCGCGGCACAGATGCGACCTGCTGCGATCGCACCCAAGGGTTGAAGCAACCGAGCATTGCGGTAGCCGAGCAACGGCTTTCGGTCCGCAAAGCTGGTTGTTAAGGGTAACAGGCTCGCCATTTCGTGGGTTTCACCGTTCGCGTCGATAAGCGCGTCACCGAGCGCCATGTACCCGCCACACTCACCATAGATAACAGCCGATCTTCGCGCGGCTTCTTCCAGCGAGTTTTTGAACATTGTCGCAGCGGCAAGACGATGCCCGTGCAGCTCCGGATAGCCGCCGGGCAGGAAGACCGCATCGCAACTGGTCGGCACCGGCTCATCAGCCAGCGGTGAGAAGAAGACGATTTCCGCGCCTTCTTCCTGCCAGCCCTTGAGCAAGTGCGGATAGAGAAAAGAAAACGCCTCATCGCGCGCAACGGCCATGCGTTGACCCAGCGGCGGAAAGGGTGATGGTTTTTCTACCGCGTCTTCGTGGCGTTGCAATGAGAGTAGCGCGTCATAATCGACGGAAGTGGCAATGACCTGTCCGGCTTCGGCCATAAAATTTTCAAGATCCACCCGCTCCTGCGCCTGCACAAGACCCAAATGACGGGACGGCAACTCAAGCCGCGGGTCGCGTTTCACGCTGCCGAACACCCTGACGCCGATGGCCATCAGCGCCTCTCGCAACATCGCTACGTGCCGATCGCTTCCGACGCGATTGAGGATGACTCCGGCAACGCGCACTTCCGGCCTGAAGTTCACGAAACCGAAAACGAGCGCGGCAATAGAGTGCGATTGCCGCGCCGCATCAACCACCAGCACGACAGGCAAATCGAGTTGAACCGCGAGGTCCGCCGCGCTGCCGGTGCCATCGGCTGCGCCATCGAATAGGCCCATCGCCGCTTCCACCACCAGCATCTCATCGCCCGATACAAGATTGGCGATCAGTTCGGGCCGCATCGCCCAGGCGTCCAGATTTGCGCTTTCGCGTCCGCAGGCGGCTTCGTGAAACTTAGGATCGATATAGTCTGGCCCCGCCTTCGCCCCGCGAATGTCCACACCCACATCGCGCAAAGCGCGCAGCAGCCCCAATGTCATCACCGTCTTCCCACTACCGGAGGACGGCGCGGCGATCATGAAACCGGTTTTCTTTTGCATAGACAGGCTCAGGCGCTTTCGGCCTGGCTTCGCATGTCGAGTGGATCGCTGCTGAGCACTTTGCCGTCCAGCGCGCCCAACCAATCCAGCGCAGCGCGCAGTCGCACGACCTCGCCGATGACGACGATGGCCGGCGGTGCCAAACCAAGAGCTTTCACCCGGGCGATACCGTCCTCGGTCGACACAGCGCCAAGCGTTGTCTCATGCACCTGCATCGCGTCCGTCGCTGCATTGCAGACGAGCGCCAATGGTTCGTGCGGCGAGCGCCCCACCGCAATCAGTCGCGCTGCAATGGTGTCGAGATGTTTCATCGCCATGTACATCACGATGACAGGCGAACCTTTGGCAACGCTCACCCAGTCGATCGCATCGGGGACGACACCGCCAGCATCGTGGCCAGTGAGGAACGTCACCGCCTGATTGGTGTCGCGATGGGTGACGGGGATACCGGCATAGGCCAACCCGCCAATGCCTGCAGTCACACCCGGTACGATGCGGAAGGGAACGCCATGCTCCACAAGCGTCAGCGCTTCTTCACCGCCGCGCCCGAAAACGAAAGGATCTCCGCCCTTGAGGCGGCAGACACGCTTGCCCGCCCGTGCCATTTCCACAAGGCGCAGGGAGATATCACGTTGTTTCGGCGAGGGTTTACCACCACGCTTGCCCGCGTACTCACGATTAGCGTGCGGCCCAGCAAGATCGAGTATCGCATCGTTAACCAGCGCGTCATAGACGATCACATCCGCTTGCCGCAGGGCGTTGACGGCATGCATGGTGAGCAGGCCGGGATCACCCGGTCCAGCACCCACCAGCCACACGTGGCCAGCCTCCAAAATCGGCAAATCGGTGAACCCCTCTGTCATGCGACAACCATGCACTTTGTGTCCGCGCGAAACCAGCGCTTTTGCGCATCTTTCATGTCGCTTCCAGCCTCTGCATCTGCGATGCAGAGGCTATCGCGTTTTTTGCGCTCACGCTGTCGGCCCTGCAGGCCTGCGCTCCGCGGGGGCGGCGCATCAGCGCCGGGCAATCACTTGATTGCCTCGCAATTCAAACAAGACGTGAATTGCTCTACAGGTCAGCCATGGCGCGCGAAAAACCCAGTTCT
>JBCCRF010000112.1:0-8606 GCA_039208305.1 Pseudomonadota bacterium | reverse complement strand
TGCCGTTGGGCGACGGGTCCGGTGGGGAGATCGGTCGTGCCCAATGGCTGCAGGCGCTGGCGTGCGGACGGCCATCGAGTGTCGATATGAATCCGGTGCTGCTAAAGCCACAGTCGGAAACCGGCAGTCAGATCGTCGTTCATGGCAAGGTGCGTGGTGCGGCGAAAGGACGGGACTATCAAAAACTCAAACCGCAATTTCTCGATGCGGTGCTGGAGAGCCATAAGCGGCTTTGCGAGACATCTGACCTCGTCATCGTGGAGGGGGCAGGGTCGCCTGCTGAGATCAATCTGCGCAATGGCGATATCGCAAATATGGGCTTTGCCACGGCAGCGAATGTGCCCGTTGTGCTGGTCGGTGATATCGACCGGGGCGGTGTCATCGCGAGCCTGGTCGGCACCCATGCGATCCTGCCGGAAACGGACCGGAACATGATCGCCGGTTACCTCATTAACAAGTTCCGCGGCGACGTCTCTCTGTTCGATGATGGTTTGACCGCGATTGAAGACTTCACTGGCTGGTGCAGCTTCGGTGTCGTTCCGTGGCTGTCGATGGCGAACCGCTTGCCCGCTGAAGACTCGGTTGCCCTGGAGAAGGGCGTCGATACCGGCGGCGATGGCGCGACGGTGGTCGTGCCGGTTTTGTCACGCATCGCGAATTTCGACGATCTCGACCCGTTGCGTTTGCAGCCGGGGATCCGGCTTGTTTTCGTGCGACCGGGCGATGCCTGGCCTACCGATGCAAAGCTCGTGGTGTTGCCCGGCAGCAAATCTACCATTGCCGATCTGGAGCAGTTCCGGACGCTCGGATGGGACAGGCGTCTGCTTCAGCATGTGGAGCGGGGCGGCCATGTCCTCGGCATCTGTGGCGGCTATCAGATGCTGGGCAAAGTGGTCCGTGATCCGCAGGGGATCGAAGGTCCGCAGACGGAAGCGCGGGGGCTTGGTCTGCTCGATGTGGAGACTGTGCTCGTGCCGCAGAAAACCGTTCTCAACCGAAAGGCGACAGACGCGAGCGGCGGCGCTCCTCTCGATGGATACGAAATCCACATGGGTCGAACCACTGGGGCCGATACGAACAAGCCGCTGATCCATCTCGACGGCGTGCCGGATGGCGCGTCATCGGAAGATGGCCGGGTGCGCGGCTGCTATCTGCACGGATTGTTCGCCACAGATGAATGGCGCGTAGCCTACCTGCGAGGCATTGGCATCAATGTGCCGTCTGCGAACTATCGAGCAAATGTGCAAACTGCGTTGGACGAGTTGGCAGATGCTCTCGAAGACGTCGTTGATCCGGCCATTTTCGATTTGTGAGCAGAACGCCGTGCGACGTCGCAGATTGAATTGACGCCAGCATCGCCTTGCTGTTGTGTCGCAGGCGCAAATGGTTTTCCGCGTGCGCCGAAGGGCGCGCTGGAGAAGCAAAAGGGAATGTGAAGGGGCTGACCCAATCAGGGAGCCTCAAACCACAGCCGACCCCGCGACTGTAGCGGTGAGGCCACCCTCTCATGCCACTGCCGACAGGCGGGAAGGCGAGGGCTGGCCGATGATCCGTAGCCAGGAGACCTGCCATCTGCACCGGTTGCCGCTGTTGTCGGCAACCACAAGCTGACGAACGGGACGTTTCGTCAATGCTGTATCGATGGACCGGCGCGTCCACGATCCCGCACGACGTCCCGTATCTGGAATCGGTTGCTGAAACGGTGACCAGCACTTGCGCGGGAGGATGCGTTGCTATGTCGATACAGGTTCATCCTTTCGGAGCGAGTCCTCTCCTTCACCGGGCGCGATTCCGTTGATGTTGTCTTCTCACCAACAATATTTCGGACACACACTGATCCTTGGGGGCGCGCGCTCAGGCAAGAGTGCTTTTGCAGAAAAATTGGTCCTGCACAGTGGTCGCAAGCCTGTTTATCTCGCCACCAGCGAGATCTTTGACGGGGAGATGGAAGAGCGGGTCGCGTTGCATCGCGAGCGACGCGGCGAAGAGTGGTCGCTGATCGAGGAGCCTTTGGAGCTTGTCGACGCGCTTCGCGATCATGCCAAAGCCGACACCTGTATGCTGGTCGATTGTCTGACGCTGTGGATCACCAATCTGATGATGGCGGAACGGTCGGTTGACGAGGAAGTGGACCGCCTGGTCGCATCGCTCGCCGAGCTTGCAACCGACGCCCGCATCGTCTTCGTGTCCAACGAAGTGGGGCAGGGCATCGTCCCGATGAACAAGATGGCGCGCGACTTTCGCGACCATGCCGGACGTCTTCACCAGAAACTTGCAGCCGCCGTTCCGAACGTTTGGTTTGTCACCGCCGGGCTGCCTCAACAACTGAAATAGGAGCGCAACATGGACGCGCAGAAAATTCCAGCCACCGTCATCACCGGGTTTCTCGGTGCCGGAAAGACGACACTGATCCGCAACCTGCTCGCGACCGCTAACGGCAAGCGCATCGCTCTCATCATCAACGAGTTCGGCGATCTTGGCGTCGATGGTGATGTGCTGGCCGGTTGTGGCGATGAGACCTGCAGCGAGGACGATATCGTTGAACTGACAAACGGTTGCATCTGCTGCACGGTAGCGGACGATTTTATTCCCACGATCACGAAGCTGATGGAAAGCGACCGCCGCCCCGACCACATTGTCATCGAGACATCCGGCCTTGCGCTGCCGCAGCCGCTTGTGAACGCGTTCAACTGGCCGGACATCCGCGAGCAGGTGACGGTGGATGGTGTTGTGACCGTGGTGGATTCTGCAGCGGTCGCTGCAGGGCGCTTCGCCCACGATCACGATGCTGTCCAACATCAGAGAGAGGCCGATGAAAGCCTCGACCATGAAAGCCCGCTGGAAGAACTGTTTGAGGATCAGATCAACTGCGCCGACCTGATCATTCTCAACAAGACCGACCTTGTGCCGCTTTCCGCGCTCGCCGCCGTTGAACACGAGGTGAGCCATTCAACCAAGCGCAAACCAAAGATGATCCGTGCAGGCGAGGGGGCTGCGCCTTCCGCTGAAGTGCTGCTGGGGCTGGGCGTCGGCAGCGAAAGCGATATGGACGCGCGAATGTCTCATCACGAAATGCACCACGCGCACGATCATGATCATCATCACGACGATCATCACGGCCACGACCATCATCATCACCACGATCATGACCATGACGAATTTGAGAGTTTTGTCGTATCGGGCGGCGCTGTGGCGGAGGTTGCTGCACTCAAGGCTGCTCTCACAAGCATTATCGAAGCCCACGATATTTTGAGGCTAAAGGGCTTCGTTGAAGTGTCTGGCAAGCCGATGCGCCTTGTCGTGCAGGCGGTGGGTAGCCGCATCGACACTTATTTCGATCGCGATTGGCAGGTGGGTGAGCAGCGTGGTTCGCGCCTCGTGGTGATCGGTCTGCACGACATGGACGCAGCCAAGATCACCAACGACGTTCAGGCTGCGCTGAGCTGAGTCCATGCATCTTCTGCTCGCCCAGAAGGGATCGCTTGCCGATGACGACGAGGCCATTGATCTTGGCCAGACACCGGGGGACGTGCTCTTCGTTTCGGCCGCTGATACGGAACTGGCTGGGCTGGCGAGCGCCCATGATAGCGGGTTTGAACTTCGGCTGGCCAACCAGATGCGGCTCGCGCACCCGCTCTCGGTAGACACATGGTGCGAGAACACGGTGGCGCGCTCGAAGCTGGTCATCGTGCGGGTGTTGGGGGGCTCCAGCTATTTCGCCTACGGGTTGGACGCTATCTACGCCACCTGCTGCGCCCACGGCGTGCAGATGATCGCGCTGCCGGGCGACGATAAACCGGACCCGTCACTGGACCGGTTCAACACCGTGCCTGACGAACTAAGGTTGGGCCTGTGGCAGTTGCTGGTGCAGGGCGGGCCATCGAACTTCACCGCGTTTCTCGAAGCAGTCGTCGCGATCGCCAAGGATCAGCATCTGTCGATCGCCGAGCCGCAGCCACTGCTGAAAGCGGGCGTCTATTGTCCTGGCAAGACCAGTGGCGATCTGGAAAGCCTGCGGCGCGATTGGGTGGCTGGGCAGCCGGTCGTCCCCATCATCTTCTACCGCGCGTTGATGCAGGGTGGTTCGACCGGGCCGGTTGATGGTTTGGCGAGCGCGTTGCGCCAAGCGGGCTGCAACCCACTGCCGATCTATATTTCCTCTCTGAAGGACGCTGTGACACAGGAAACGGTGCGAGCGCTCTTCGCCGAAGTTTCTCCGCCTGTGGTTATCAACCTGACCGGTTTTGCCGTGTCGAATGTTGAAACGGTGCTCGGGGCGAAACGCGTTCCGACCGTGCTTGAGGAAAACGGCGCTGTTGTTCTTCAGGCCGTCCTCGCGGGCGGTGGTCGCGACGTTTGGGAGGATGGCACGCAGGGTCTCGGTGCCCGTGATCTTGCCATGAACGTCGCCCTGCCGGAGGTGGATGGGCGGGTGCTGAGCCGCGCCATCGCCTTCAAGAATGCTGCAAGGTTCGATGAGGCAACGCAGTGCAACATTGTGCAGCACGAAGCGGTAGCTGACCGCCTCGATTTAGTAGCTGAACTCGCCGCCAACTGGGCGCGGTTGCGGTCTGTGTCGGCTGATGAGCGCAAGGTAGCACTTATCCTCGCCAACTATCCGAACCGCGATGGGAGGCTGGGCAATGGTGTCGGCCTCGACACACCAGCGGGCACAGTCGCCGTGCTGGAAGCGATGGGGCAGCGCGGTTACCTGACAGGGGCGGCCTTCGATAACAGCGATGCGCTGATGGATTGGTTGCAGGCCGGGCCGACCAACGCAGTTGACGACGAACGCGAAGTTCGGGAGGTACTGAGCCTCGCTGACTACACAGCCATGTTCTGTGAACTCCCCGATGACCTGCAAGAAGCGGTTGTTGAGCGTTGGGGGGAGGCCGCATGCGATCCCTTCGTGAGGGATGGCTTTTTTGCGCTACCGCTTTCGCGGTGGGGCAACATCTTTATCGGCATTCAGCCCGCACGGGGCTACAATATCGACCCGACTGAGACTTATCATTCGCCTGATCTCGTTCCGCCCCACGGCTATTTCGCCTTTTACTTTCACCTGCGGCGGCAGGGCATCCATGCTGCGGTGCATATGGGGAAGCATGGCAATCTGGAGTGGTTGCCCGGCAAGGCGCTGGCGCTGTCGCAGGCCTGCTACCCCGAAGCCGTACTGGGTGCGACGCCGAATATTTATCCCTTCATCGTCAACGATCCAGGCGAGGGGACGCAGGCGAAACGGCGCACGTCCGCCGTTATCATCGACCATCTCACGCCACCGCTGACCCGTGCGGAGAGTTACGGTCCGCTGAAAGAGCTCGAAGCGCTGGTGGATGAATATTACGAGGCGTCAGGTGTTGATCCGCGTCGGCTGGTTTATTTGAAGAAGGAAATTCTGCAGCTGCTCGAAGTGACCGGTCTCGACAAGGATGCCGGGATCGATGGCGACGACAGCGATACCGCGCTGGAGAAGCTCGACGCCTATCTGTGCGAGTTGAAGGAAATGCAGATTCGCGATGGTCTGCACGTTTTCGGGCGCTCACCGGAAGGACGCCTAAGAACTGATCTGACGGTCGCGCTGGCTCGCGTACCGCGTGGACAGGGAGAAGGTGGTGACGCTAGCTTGCAGCGCGCGCTGGCGGCGGACCTGTTGTCCACTGTTGAGCCCTTCGATCCCCTCGACTGCGATATGGGAGCTTCGTGGGAAGGACCACGTCCTGATAGTCTGAGAACCATCTGCGACGACCCATGGCGAACCAATGGTGACACCGTTGAACGCCTCGAATTGCTCGCAGCCAAGCTGGTGTCCGCCAACGCTGTTTGCGCGCCAGACTGGACGCAAACGAAAGCCGTTCTCGATCAAATTGAGACGCTCATCGCCCCTGCCGTCGATGCTTGCGGGAGGGCCGAGATCGGCGGTCTGCTTATGGCCCTCGACGGCCGTTTTGTACCGCCCGGTCCGTCCGGCGCACCGACGCGGGGTCGGTTGGATGTGTTGCCGACGGGGCGCAATTTCTACTCGGTTGATACGCGTGCCGTGCCGACGCCCGCGGCATGGCATCTGGGGCAGAAATCCGCCGACCTTTTGTTGCGCCGCCACAGGCAGGAGCATGGCGAGTGGCCAGCAGCGCTGGCGCTTTCTGCTTGGGGCACGTCCAACATGCGCACCGGCGGGGATGATATCGCGCAGGCGCTGGCTCTCATCGGCGTACGTCCGGTCTGGGATCACGGATCGCGGCGGGTGACGGGGACGGAAATCATCACGCTGGCGGAACTCGGTCGCCCGCGCATCGATGTTACGCTTCGCATCTCCGGCTTTTTCCGCGACGCGTTTCCGGCGCAAATCGAACTGTTCGATAAGGCCTGCCGCGCCGTCGCTGCCCTAGACGAAGACGGTACGGACAATCCCATGGCTGCGCGCGTGCGGACACAGGCGTTGCAGCTGGAATCGGACGGTCATGAGCCTTCTGACGCTTTGCGGCGCGCAGGCCACCGCGTGTTTGGTTCGAAGCCCGGAGCGTATGGCGCGGGTCTTCAAGCGCTCATTGATGAGAAAGGCTGGACTGAAAAAGCGGATTTGGCTGAGGCCTATCTGCAATGGGGCAGTTACGCTTATGGCGCGAAGGAAGAGGGAGTGTCCGCCCGGGCCGAGTTCGAGAGCCGCCTGGCGCAGGTGGAAGCGGTCGTCCAGAACCAAGACAATCGCGAGCACGATCTGCTGGATTCTGACGATTACTACCAGTTCGAAGGTGGGATGACGGCTTCGGTGGAGCAGCTGTCCGGTGCTCGGCCAGCGATCTATCACAACGACCATTCCCGGCCCGAACGTCCCGTCGTCCGCACGCTGGATGAAGAAATCGGACGGGTCGTTCGCGCACGGGTCGTGAACCCCAAATGGATCGCAGGCGTCATGCGCCACGGCTACAAGGGTGCGTTCGAGATGGCGGCAACGGTGGATTACATGTTCGCCTTTGCAGCGACCACCGGCGCCGTGCGCGACCATCATTTCGACGCGGTGCACGCGGCCTATCTTGGTGATGACGACGTGCGGAGGTTCATCTCCGAGAAGAACCCCAAAGCGCTTGAAGAAATGGCCGACCGGCTCCTCGAAGCCATCGAGCGGGGCTTGTGGACACCACGGTCCAACTCGGCAAAATTTGATCTTGAACAACTGGCGGGTCGTGTTCCCGCCCAAGGAGTTTCCCATGGCTGAAAAGTCCAAGACCCTCGACAACATGACCGAGGAAGAGCTGAACGCCCGCCATGCGGAAAAGATGAAAAAGAAGAAGGCCGCACGCGACAAGATCATCGCCACCAAGACCCGCGAGAAGGGGCTGGTGATGGTCCATACCGGCAAGGGAAAGGGCAAGTCGACGGCCGCATTCGGCGTAGTGTTCCGCGCGCTGGGCAACGGCATGAAGGTCGGCGTGGTGCAATTCGTCAAAGGCAAATGGCAGACCGGCGAGCGCGTCATTCTTGAGAAGCTCGGTGATCAGGTGACGATGACGGCGATGGGCGATGGTTTCACCTGGGAAACCCAGGACCGCCAGCGCGATATCGACGCCGCCCGTGCTGCATGGGAGCGCGCCAAGGCGATGATCCTCGATGACGAGCACGATCTCGTGCTATGCGACGAGCTGAATATCGTCCTGCGCTACGATTATTTGCCGGTGAATGAGATCATCGACGTGCTGAGGCAGAAACCAGAGATGAAACACGTCATCATCACCGGTCGAAACGCGAAAGACGAGTTGATCGACTTCGCTGATCTTGTCACCGACATGACGATGGTGAAACATCCCTTCCGCGACGGCGTGAAGGCGCAGGTCGGTATTGAGTTCTAGCGGCAGGGCAGACCGGGTATGGCCAAGGGTATTCTCGAAGGTATCAAGGAATATGTGACCGGCAATCCGTCGGTGAAAAAGCTGTCGGATGATCCGCAGTTGACTTCGGAAATTCTGCTGCTGGTGAGGATGATGTTTGCCGATGGCGAACTGACCTCGGAAGAGTTGCGCTTTTTCAAGCTGATGTGCTCCACAGTGTTTGGCATCCGCGAGGAGGACGTGCCGGAGGTTCTCGCCTATCTGAAAGAGATCGGCTACGAAACCAACGCACGGCAGGCGGCGGGCACATTTGAGGATATGGACCACACTCGCAAAAAAGAGGTGTTGGTCCACGTGGTGTCCATGGCACGGGCCGACAATCGCCTCGTGAAGGAAGAGGTGGAAATGATCGCCCGCATCGCGCGCGTGTTGAATGTCTCCGTGGATGAGTTGAAGACCATCGTATGAGCGGAATTGTCGGTGGTGGTTTGCGTCCGTAAATGTCGCGAAAGCGTTTGCGGTCGTGGAGTACGATCGATACCAGTGTGATCAGTTCGATGGTGCCCCTTCCAGAGATGGTTCGCGTGGGCTGAAAGCAATTTCCGTGCGGTCGACCCAAACAGGGGTCCAGGACGGGAGCTGTCGCAGAAGCTGCCGGTGCGCACCGGCGCATGCCCTTCGACGTGACGTTTTTGCAGAAGGGAATACGGTCAGATGGCCATCCAGGAAAAACTCGGCATCATGATCTGCGGCCACTGCAGCCGAAACCAGAATGCGATGAAG
>JBCCRF010000111.1:0-8625 GCA_039208305.1 Pseudomonadota bacterium | reverse complement strand
GCCACCAGTTGCGCTCCTGCCGCCGTCGCCAGCCCATTCACCTCCGCGATTACCGGACACCGATGGTTGACGATCGCCTGCATCATGTCGGAACAGCGCGCCATCAGATCGGTGAAGGTCACTTTGTCAGCATTGATGATGATTACGTTATCCCCGTCATCGACATGGGGTGTAAAAGTCGGCTTGTGCTTGCCGCGCAGGCGGTTGGCGACGAAGGAAGCGAGGCGACCCGGGACCATGCCTTCGGCATCGATCAAGATCCACTTCTTTTCGACGTCCGCAGGCTTTTGCGTGAACGTTTTCATGGGAAGAACCTGAAAGTTAGAAATGACGCGCGGGCAAGGCTTTCCTGCTCGCTGTTGATGATCGTATAGGGGTGAGCGGCTAGAGCGTCAAGCTGCTTGGTTGTAGTATTCGTTTATAAAAATCAATAAATTCAGATATTTAAATAAGAGGTATTATTTTACCCCACTATTATGGGCGGAAATCGGCGGGCGGAATGGCGTATGTTCCCGATGCTTGGGCGATGGAGCCGCCATCGTCACGCGGATCGTGGATTTCGCAATCGAACACCATCAGCCGTTTACCCAGTTTGAGAATGCGGCAATCGGCGACCAGCCGCCCGGCTTCGGCCTTGCGCATGAAGTTGATGTTCAGGTTCGTGGTCACCGTCAGCGCTTGCCGCCCAATATGCGATAGTGCGCAGGCATAGCCGCCGAGGTCTGCGAGGGTGAACAGCGTCGGGCCGGAAACAGTGCCTCCGGGCCGAAGGTTGCTGTCGTTGGTTGTGAGCGCGACCGACACCGCGCCGGGCGCGATGGAGACGATCTCCAGATCGGCATATTGGTCGTAAGCCTGCGGAAAAACCTCCGGCAGATAGGCGTTCAGTTCCTCAGCGGTCATGCAGGGCTGGAGGGAGATCATCTGAGTATTCCGGTCTTCGATTGACGACACTCTAGCGCAGCGGAGGGCGGGAACAATCGTGCGGCTTGATGCGCGCTGTGGAGAGTCCTACGAGGACAGGGCAGGACGCCGCCGAACGGAGCACCACATGGCCGAGATCGTGAACATTAAGACCGCCGAAGCGATGGGTGATGCGCCCATTATCACGCAATTGCTGCAGGGCGGCGTGACTCGGCTGGTGCTCAACAACCCACCGGCCAACGCGCTGTCCGATCAGGTGATTGCCGATCTGCATGCGGCGCTGAAACGGTCGGGAGAAGACGATACCCGGGTCATCATCCTCGCTGCCAATGGTCATCTTTTTTGCGCAGGGCATGACCTGAAAGAGGTGACGGCTGCACGACAGGCGGACGATGGTGGTCGTGCCTTCTTCACCGATCTGATGGCGCGCTGTTCCGACATGATGCAGGCGATCGTCAACCATCGGTGTCCGGTAATCGCGGAGGTGAATGGGCTGGCGACGGCGGCAGGAGCGCAACTGGTGGCGTCCTGCGATCTCGCCATTGCGTCAGAGGATGCCGCCTTCTGCACACCGGGCGTCCATATCGGTCTATTCTGCTCCACGCCGATGGTGGCGCTCTCTCGCAACGTCCACCGCAAGCACGCGATGGAGATGCTGCTCACAGGCGAGGCCATCACCCCCAGTCACGCGCGTGAAATCGGGCTGGTGAACCGCGTGGTGCCAGTTGATTATCTGGAAAAGATCACCCTGCAATATGCCCGCAACATCGCAAAGAAATCCGCCCACACGCTGAAGGTCGGCAAGCAGGCTTTCTATCAGCAGGCGGAGATGGGACTGGCCGACGCTTACGCCCATGCCGCTGAAGTGATGGTGGAGAACATGCTGGCAGAAGATGCCAAAGAGGGCATCGGCGCATTTCTCGAAAGCCGCGAACCGGAATGGCGCGATGGGTGAGGTAATTGAATTCTTACAAGCAAATGCTATATTATTGATGCAGGTCAAAGGAGGTCGTCATGGAATTTCGGTCCGCGCCTAGACCAGGCCAATTCGGTCCTGATCCCATCACTCTTTTGCCCACCAAGGCGTAACTTTGCTCAACCAAATGTTTGAGTGCCGGTAGCGCTTGTGAATGGGCATTCGAAGCGCTGTTTCCAATTTGGTCATAGCGCCTTGGGCATACAGTTGAGCTTCGAACAGCACATTCACATATTGAGCCATGACTGCAACTCTCTGGTCTTTCGTGAGCCGCGAATAGGCGTCGCCTCGCAGGTCGGCTATTGAAGCCCGAGCCACGTTCATATGGTGGATATACGCGAAGACCGAAGGAATTTCGTAGGCGCCTAAAACTGATATGTTGTCGAGTAGAGACGATAAAACGACTGCTTCGGGCAAATTCGCAACATAAGGTGTATAGCTCAGCGGCTCTACCTCTATCTTTTCGACAACAAGCGGTATGATTGTTTCTGGTTTGGAATAGGCAAAGAGTTGGCCCCACTGAGCAAAAATTTCCGCATAGATTGCGCGCCGCATGTCATTGCGCTGTTCTCGGCGATTGAGCCACTGTTTGAACCACCAACCCAGTCCAGCGACAGTGCCGCCTGCAAAAACCGCAAACAGGCTGAAGAGCCCTGGCAATGAGCGCGCGATTTGATCCGGTTGTGTTATACCGATCCAACTCAACCAATCGATCACGCTCATTGAAACTTACCTTCATTTTCCCGCGCGGTGGATACTACATTGGATCTCTATTCAAAGCACGATCACTACTCAGACGAACACATGCGCTCCGTCCTGACCTCGGTCAAAACCATTGCGATCATCGGGGCATCCGCCAATACGGTTCGGCCATCGTTCTTCGTCGCGCAGTATCTCGAGGCGAAGGGGTATAAGATTTATCCGATCAATCCGGGGCAGGCGGGCAAGCCCATTGCCGGGGCGATGACCTATGCGTCGCTCGCAGAAGTGCCGGTGGCAGTGGATATGGTTGATGTCTTCCGCCGCGCCGATGCGCTGCCAGGGATCGTGGGGGAAATAATGGCGCTGGATGTCCTGCCGAAGGTCGTGTGGCTGCAGCTGGGCATCCGCGATGATGCGATTGCCGAAGCGCTGGAAATGGCCGGGATCACCGTCATTCAGGACCGGTGTCCCAAGATCGAATACGCGCGACTATGCGGCGAGATTGGCTGGACCGGTTTTAACAGGCGCACGATTTCATCGAAGAAGCCGCAATTGGCGAAGGGCTTTCAGCACTACTCGTTGGGCGGCGAATGATCGGGCGATGGATCGAGCGCGGCATAAAATGGGCGATCCGCATCATGCTCATAGTGGCGGTCGTTACTATCGGCTCGGTGCTCATATCGGCGATGCAGTTGGGCGAAGATGACGGGCAGCGCTGGCAAACCGTCGACGTGGATGATCTCACACCGGCGCAGGGAAAGCGTGTCATGATCGATGGCGCGCCCTATCTGGTGCGCTACCTGTCTCCGGCCGAGTTGCGTGCGAGCCAGTCCCGCGCTGATGTAACACCGCCCCAGCCACGCATCGCTTCCGTCGCGGTGAACTCCGGTCTGTCTTTCGGTGCGTTCTCGGTCGTGCCTGCGGCGAGTGGTGACCCGTCTTGTGAGTTATCCGTCGAAACGACGAACGATAGCGGCACTGTCTATGTCGATGAATGCACGGGCCGCCGCTACGACCTTATCGGTCGGTCCATGACCAGCGATGCCGCTGATCTGCCGCTGCCAAACCTGCGCGTGTCCAGCGGCGAATTGCAGATCGCTCCACCTGTCGAGTGAGCGGCGGGAGGAGAATTTGCCAATCTGCATTAAGGCTTCGCCAAACCGTTCCTTGATGCGGCCCCATCCTTGCCCGATAACAGCGCGCAGGGAGACCTTACCAAACAGGATTTGACGACCATGGCCCGTGAACCCGGCTTCGACACCCTTGCCATCCATGCCGGCGCGCAGCCGGACCCTGCCACCGGCGCCCGCGTGACGCCGATCTACCAGACGGCATCCTTCGTTTTCGACGATGTGGACCACGCCGCATCGCTTTTCGGCCTGCAGGCTTTCGGTAATATCTACACCCGCATTACCAACCCGACGACAGCTGTGCTGGAAGAGCGCGTTGCGGCGCTGGAAGGCGGCACGGCGGCGCTCGCCGTGGCATCGGGCCACGCTGCGCAGCTTCTCGTTATGCACACGCTGATGCAGCCGGGCGACGAATTCGTTGCCGCCAAGAAACTTTACGGCGGGTCGATCAACCAGTTCGGCCAGTCCTTCAAGCATTTCGACTGGCACGTTAACTGGGCGGAAGACACCTCCGCCGAGGCCGTTGAAGCGGCGATCACCGACAAGACGAAAGCCATCTTCATCGAAAGCCTCGCCAACCCCGGCGGCGTGGTGATGGACATCAATGGCATCGCGGAAGTGGCCCGTAAGCACCACATTCCGCTTGTTGTCGATAACACGATGGCAACGCCTTATCTGTGCCGTCCGATCGAGCACGGTGCTGACATCGTGGTGGAATCGCTGACCAAGTTTCTCGGTGGCCACGGCAATTCCATGGGCGGCATCATCGTCGATGGCGGCACTTTCGACTGGTCGAAGGATGATCGTTTCCCGACGCTGACCCAGCCACGACCGGAATATGGCGACATGGTTCTAGCGGAAACGTTTGGCAACTTCGCTTTCGCGATTGCGTGTCGGGTTCTGGGCCTGCGCGACCTTGGCCCGGCCATTTCGCCGTTCAACGCGTTCCAAATCCTGACCGGTATTGAAACGCTATCGCTGCGCATGGAACGCCATTGCGAGAATGCGCTGAAGGTTGCGGAGTTCTTGAAAGGTCACGACAAGGTGGAGTGGGTGTCTTACGCCGGACTGGAGGATGATCCCCACCACGAACTGCAGCAGAAATACATGCCGAACGGCGCGGGTGCTGTGTTCACCTTCGGTGTGAAAGGCGGCTACAAGGCCGGTGTGGATCTGGTGTCAAATGTCGAGATTTTCTCGCACTTGGCCAATATCGGCGACACCCGCTCGCTGGTCATCCATCCCGCTTCGACAACCCACCGCCAATTGGACGAGGGCCAACAGGCTGCCGCTGGCGCCGGCGCGGACGTGATCCGCATCTCGGTTGGCTTGGAAAGCGCTGATGATCTGATCGCCGACTTGAACCAGGCGCTGAAAGCGATCTGAGGTGAATTGAGCCGCAACCAGAAAATTTAAGGTCGCGGCTCACCTCATTCCCACAATTGCGTGGTAAGGGAGCGCCATGTTGCGCATCCTTGCCATCTTCCTCACCATTTTGCTCGTCGCCTGCACCCAGGCAACGCCGACGGCGGTTTTGTCGCCAGAACCACTGGGTGAGCCTCGCAAGTCTGGTGACTTTGCCAATATCAATGTCATGCCTCAAGGGCAGACTGCGCAGATAACACCTGCAGAGCGCGCGCGTGCAAAAGCGCAATTGGTGAACGCTGGGCAGCAGGCCGCCACCAAAAAGCAGAATACGCAGGCGCAGGGTGCATCCGCTGCGGAGATTGCACGTCTGCGGCGTCTCGCCTTGGCCGAGCGTCGGCGCAGGCTCGCGGAAATCGCTGCCACGAACCGCGAAAACTGAGAGCAGCTATGCGCGACGCGCCGTTGCGGTGCGCCAAGCGGCGGCGTATCAGACGTCCACAACGCCCGAGCATGAACGAGTCCACATGTCCGAATCTCTTCGCCTTGGTGTCGCCGGTCTGGGAACCGTCGGCGCAGCCTTGATTCAACTTGTCCACACCAAGCAGAACATGCTGGCCGACCGGTGCGGTCGCGCCATCTGCGTGACCGGCATCAATGCGCGCACGGCGGGCAAGGATCGCGGGTTTTCGACGGATGGCATGACATGGTTCGACACGCCTGCAGAACTCGCGGCAAGCGATGATATCGACGTTTTCGTCGAACTGATGGGCGGCGAGGATGAACCGGCGCTGGGTGCTGTGAAAGCTGCATTGGAGGCAGGAAAACACGTCGTCACCGCGAACAAGGCGTTGCTGGCAAAGCATGGCGTGGAGCTTGCTGCGATTGCGGAAGAGAAGGGAGTGCTGCTTAACTATGAAGCTGCGGTGGCGGGCGGCATCCCGATCATAAAGGTCATGCGTGAATCGCTTACGGCCAACAGTGTCAGCCGCGTCTTCGGTATTCTGAACGGCACCTGCAACTACATTCTAACCCGCATGGAAGCGGAAGGGATGAGCTTTGAGGACTGCCTGGCCGATGCGCAGAAGCTAGGTTACGCCGAAGCCGACCCAACCTTCGATATCGAAGGCAATGATACGGCACACAAGCTGGCGATCCTCGCCAGCCTCGCTTTCGGCACCAAGATCGCTAGTGAAGCGATCTATCTCGAGGGTATCACCAAAATCACAATCGACGACATTCAGGCGGCTGCGGAGATGGGATATCGCATCAAGCTGCTGGGCGTTGCCACGCGTACGACAGCCGGCGTTGAAAGCCGTGTGCACCCGGCCATGGTGCCGCTGGGGTCTGCGATCGCGGAAATCGGCGGCGTGACGAATGCAGTGGCGCTAGAGGCGGACACCGTGGGCTCGCTCATGATGTCCGGCCCAGGTGCGGGAGGTGATGCGACCGCCTCTGCTGTCGCGGGCGACATCTGCGATATCGCGAAGTCCCGCCCAGGTCGTCAGCACGGGCCTGTGCTGGGCCAGCCCGCGAACACTCTAGCGCCCCATGAGCGCTCAGCCATGACAGCCCACGAGGGCGGTTACTTCCTACGGCTCAACGTGGTGGACAAGCCGGGTACCATGGCATCGATCGCAACCCGTTTCGCGGAACACGATATTTCGCTGGAAAGCATCGTGCAGAAACGTGGCGAGACCGACGATGGCGAAGCGCCTATCGTGTTGGTGACTCACGAGACCACCGAGGAGGCCATTGGCAAGGCACTGGACGGCATCAAGCAGGACGGTCGCCTGCTGGGCGATGCGCAGATGATCCGCATCGAAAAACTGCATTGAGCGGATGACTGAGGAGACACGTCCACCCATCGAGACGATTACCACCGGCGCGGAATTGCGCCGCTGGTACTGGATGAAGGACGAGTTGGTCGCCCGTGCTCGTGCGGTAGGGGTGAAGATGTCGGGTGGGAAATTCACCATTCTCGACCGGCTGGCGCATTATCTGGATACTGGTGAGACCGTTTGGCCGGGTGATAAACGGACCAAGGTCGCGTCGACATTCGACTGGGCGAACGAGGTGCTGACGCCTGAGACGATCATCACCGACAGTTACAAGAACGGCCCGAACGTGCGCCGTTTCTTCCAGACCCACGCCTCCCCAACCTTCAAATTCCACATGGCCTTTATGCGCTGGATGAAGGACAACACGGGCAAGACGCTGGGCGATGCGGTGGAGGCGTGGCGGCGCATGGAAGTGGAGCGCAAGTCTGACGGCTTCCAGTCCGATATCGCTGACCACAATCAGTTCAATCAATACACCCGTGATTTTCTGGCCGATAATCCTGATCTTGGCATCGCGGATGTGCGTCGTGTTTGGGCGTTGAAACGTGCTTTGCCGTCCGAAGATGGTCGTCACCGCTACGAGCCAAGCGATCTCAACCTGAAGTGACAGCAGATATGTGCTAGGCTGCCGGCATGAAGAGGGGAGCCGACACACCGAGCCTTGCTCAAAGGATGATCGCGCGTTCCGACCGAGAGTCGGAGCGGCTGATCGGTATCCTGCGGGCTTCGATCGCGTTCATCCTGTTTATCGGCCTGTCGATGCTGCTATCGCAGGCGGAAGCGACAGGCATCGAAGCGCGGTCACTGGAACTCACGCTTCTGCTGTTCGGTGCGGCGTCTTACTTCTGTGTCGGTATCGCGACGATCTATTTTTCCGCCCCGCATCGGTTCCGGCCGATTCTCAGTTGGGTGTTCAACTTCGCGGAAATCGGGCTTCTCGCTTTCCAGGTTTTCGTCGATGTGGCGGTGGGTGACCGCTCGTCACTCATGGCACTCGCCAGCCCGCTTCTTCTTCTGGCGGCGATTGTCATCTGTATTCAAGCGCTTCGCTACAGGCTGAATTTGCACATCGTTTCAGCTGTGGGATTGATCGCCATCATGGCGGTCATCTTGTTTCACGACCCCAAGATCGACACCGGCTACTCTCCCGCAGCGCTGGAGGAATTTCAGGTCCTCTATTCCCCACCGCCTAATGTCATGCGCTTGGCGATGCTGTCGGCGCTGGCGCTCATCATCGGTATTGCTGTGTGGCGGTCTAATCGCCTCGTGCGGGAAGTGGCGCGGGAAACGGAAATTGCGGAGAACCGGAAACGCTTCCTTCCGCGGGAGCTTGTCGAACGGGTGGACGATGCGGGAATGCAGTCGCTGCGCACCGGTGAAGAACGGTATGTGGTGGCCATGTTCGTCGACATTCGCGGCTTCACCGCCCTGTCCGAATCCATGAGCACGAAGGAAATGGCGGCGTTTCTCGGAAGCTTCCGCCAACGCGTGATGGATGCCGTCGTGGAGCATGACGGGCTGGTCGATAAATTCATTGGCGACGGTGCGCTAGCGATCTTCGGGCTGCGCTGCGACGCAGAGACGGCGGCTATTCAGGCGCTTGAAGCGGGCTGCGCGCTTCATCTGAAAATAATGGAATGGAACGCGGAGCGGCGCTCAAAGGGTAAGGTTGATCTTCGCATTGCCG
>JBCCRF010000110.1:0-8628 GCA_039208305.1 Pseudomonadota bacterium | reverse complement strand
GCATCGATACGGGACTGGTCGAGCGTGTACCATTCGCTGTGCCGCGCCTCGCCGCCGACCTGCGCTTTCAGTTCGTCGAGTGTGATCGTGTCAGCCAAAGCTCAGCCCTCCGCGAACAGGCCATCGTCGCCGGTATCGACGAGATAACCGCCGTCGAGCGGGATGGTGGTGCCGGACACATAGGATCCACCGTGACCGACAAGGAACAGCGTGGCAGCCGCGATGTCCGCCGGACGGCCCACGCGACCCAGCGGGTTCAGCGCACCGACCTTCGCAGCACCTTCATCGGAACCGATGGCAAATGCCGTCATCTTGGACGGGAATGGCCCCGGGGCCAGCGCGTTCACCGTGATGCGTTTGGAGGCCATCTCGTTAGCAAGAATTTCCGTCAGGTGAATGACGGCGGCTTTCGATGTGGAATAGGACCAGCAGCCGTCTGCGATGGGCTTGATGCCCATGACCGAGGCCGTGTTGATGATGCGGGCCGGGTCGGCGTCGGTGGAGGTCTTTTGCAGCAGCGGTGTCAACTCGCGGGTGAGTTCGAAGACGGCGGCGACGTTGAGCGTCATCACCTTGTCCCAAGCCGCGCGCGGGAACTCCTCGTAGCTCGAGCCCCAGGTCGCGCCGGCATTGTTGCAAAGGATGTGCAACTGCTCGCAGCAGCACTCTACCTCGCGGGCTGCAGCTTTCACGCCCTCCTCGCCCGATAGATCGGCGGCAAAACCCTCCGCGCTTCCCGGCGCGTCGAGCGCGTTCAGCTCGGCAGCGACGGCCTCGCAGGCATCGCCCTTGCGGCTGCAGATCAACACGCGGGCACCGGCTTCCACCAGCGCCTGCGCCATCATGCGGCCGATGCCGCTGGCCCCGCCGGTGACGAGCGCGGTCTTACCGGCAACCGAAAAGAGGTCTTCGTAAATCGACAAGGCATCCCCCCGAATGACTGAGCTGCACTGCCGAACCCTAGTGTCGGCGCTAGACGGACGCAATATCGACGTTTACGTTCACGTCAAGTCCGTCGAACGAGTCTCACGACATTGACAACACATCGCCGCCGCTTCTCACTGGCGCGACATTTCAAGCACGAGGATACCCCGATGGCCTCAATGGATCTGGGCATGAGCGAAAAGGTCGAAGACCTGAAAAGCCGTATCGCGGAGATGATCCGCGATGAGGTTATGCCTGTGGAAGACGAATTTCTCGAGGAAGTCTCCAAGGGTGACAGGTGGAGCTACACACCACGCATGACAGAAATTCTTGAAGGCCTGAAAGCCGAAGCTCGCAAGCGTGGATTGTGGAACTTCTGGCTTACCGATTCGGAGCGCGGCTATGGCCTCACCACCGTAGAATACGCCTATCTGGCGGAGGAAATGGGCAAGGCGCATCTGGGGGCCGAGACCTTCAACTGCTCCGCCCCTGATACCGGCAACATGGAGGTGTTCGAGCGCTACGGCACCGACGACATGAAAGAGCGCTGGCTGAAGCCGCTGCTCGACGGCGAGATCCGTTCTGCCTACGCCATGACGGAGCCGGACGTCGCCTCATCCGACGCCACCAACATTGCGATGTCTTGTGTGAAGGATGGCGACGAATGGGTGCTGAACGGCGAAAAGCACTGGATTTCCGGCGCGGGTGACCCGCGCTGCAAGGTCTATATCGTGATGGTGAAAACCGGCAGCGATGACGACCCCAAGCACAAACAGCATTCCATGGTCGTGGTTCCCGCAGATACGCCGGGAATCGAAATCCTGCGTCCCATGCACGTCTTCTCTATGGATGACGCCCCCCATGGCCACATGCACATGAAATTCACCGATGTGCGCGTGCCGTTGGACGCTATCCTGCTGGGCGAAGGGCGTGGTTTCGAGATCGCGCAGGGCCGTCTCGGGCCGGGCCGCATCCACCACTGCATGCGCGCCATCGGCCAGGCGGAACTGGCGCTGGAACTGATGTGCAAGCGCTCCGTCTCCCGTGAAGCCTTCGGGCAGCCCATCGCGAAACTGGGAGCGAATTTCGACATCATCGCCAATGCCCGCATGGAAATCGAACAGGCCCGCCTGCTCTGCCTAAAGGCAGCGTGGATGATGGATCAAGGCGATGCCCGCGCAGCCGCACCATGGATCAGCCAGATCAAAGTGGCCGCCCCGCTCGTGGCGCTGAAAGTCACCGACGATGCCATGCAGATGTTCGGCGGCCTAGGTATCAGCCAGGACACGCCACTGGCCCGCCAATGGATGCACTTGCGGACGCTCCGCTTCGCCGACGGCCCCGACGCCGTCCACCGCCGCCAGATCGCCAGGACGGAACTAAGGAGCTATACTCAGCAAAAGCTGACGTGAGGAGACGGCCCCTATGGAAGAGGAATCGGACGCACCTACGATTTCCGGTTCGGTACCAATCGGCGTTGGCCTCGCCAGCGTCGTACGGATTCCAATTCCCGGGCCGGACAATCTGGCAATCTCATTAAACACTAACGATCCGATGTTCAAAGGCCGCTCGACGTCCAGCATTTTCATTCAAGACCCGACAGGACGTAAGAAACTGCTGCGGCTCGACTTCGGCATTAACAAAGCTTCGGGTACGGTAGATTATCACTGGAATCAAAAGGGCGTTGCGCAACGGTTCGGTGTTACCAATCATCAGACCTTGGGGCGGGCCGGCCCTTTTGTGCACTATGGGTTCAAAGCCTATAAATGGGCGGGTCGCAGCATGGTGGTGATAGGTGCCGGACTGGACGCCTATTCCGTGGTAGTCGCTTCCAAGCCGATGCAACGGGCGACTGAGGTGGTGAGCGCCTGGGCTGGAGCGTGGGCAGGTTGCAAAGTGGTCGGCGCCGGAGGAACTTGGGCGGGTGGCGCGGCAGGGACGGCGGTTCCGCTGGTAGGTAACGCTGCTGGCGCGCTGGCCGGAGGAGTCGGTGGCTGCATCATTGGTGGCATCGTGGGCTACAAAGCGGGGGAGACCGTCGGCCGTACCGTCTATCAATGGGCAGAAGATACCGTTTTTTCACCTGTTCCCCGCGACCTCAGCCCCGCCTTCAACCGATGACCGAGGCACTGTCCACTACTGATCCGGTATTGCGGATCGCGCGGAGTTTTAATCCCGCCTATTTCAAGTTTACTACCACCGCGCCGAGTGTCTTTTTGGAGTGTTGCTACGAAGGCTATGCAGCACAGTTTTGGGCAAGCGACAGGCTGGAAAACGAAGAGGCGATGCGAGCTGCCCTGTCGCCCGCTTTGGCCCAAGTCGGGCCGGTACACTATCTCACCCACGCCAAACAGCCTGACAGCGATGTCAGGCTTTCAGGCTCGGAGCCGCTATCGGAATCTCTGTGGCGATTCTGGCATCGCCGCGAACCGGTGGCGTTAAGAAGAGCCGTTTCAGCTGAACAGATCGAAAAGATGTTCGATCAGCACGGATTTAGCTGGTCAATGGAGTGGCAGCGCTGCTTCTTGTTCAAAGCGGGCATTGAGGAAGCCGATCGTGAGATCATACTTCGCGAACCCGCCAAACTGGCCAAGGAAAACTTTGAACCGCTGTGGCATCAGGGCGTTGCCGGATATCTGGTGCCAGGAGTTGATGGCGCTTGCGCCGCGCTTTTTTCCCCTGACCGTCAGCTTTGCGATAGCTTCGCCCGTCGTTTGGATACTGCGCTTTCCTCCGTCGGCCTACCCACTGCAAACACGTACTTTGAAAGTGAATAGCCCATGAAAGCCCTTCTGCTGAAAAACCACGGTTACACCCGCGAAAAACCGGAGAGCACGGTGCTCACCGACATGACGCCCTTCGTTGAAATGGGCGACCTGCCGGAGCCGGAACCGGAGGAAGGCGAAGTGAAGGTCGAAGTGACGCTTGCTTCCGTGAACCCGTCTGATGAGATGTTCATTCAGGGCCTCTACGGCCAGCCGCGCGTGCAGGGGAACGCGGCAGGTTTCGAAGGGGTCGGGAAGGTCGTCGCGTCCGGCGGTGGGGCTTACGCGGACGGACTTGTCGGCCAGCGTGTTGCGGTCGTAGCGAAGCCTGGCAAACCGGGCACCTGGACGAAATACACCATCGCCGATGCGATGGCCTGCATCCCGCTGATCGACGGTGTGCGCAATGAGGACGGAGCGGCGATGGTGGTGAACCCGCTCACTGCGCTCGCCATGTTCGACATCGTCCGCGAGAGCGGATCGAAAAGTTTCATCCTCTCCGCCGGTGCATCTCAGCTGTGCAAGCTGATGATGAACGTGGCCCGCGACGAAGGTTTCGCTCCCATCGCGCTGGTCCGTCGAGACGAGCAGATCGATCTGCTGAAGAAGCACGGCGCGGCACATGTGTTGAACGTCAAGAGCGACACTTTCCTCAAAGACTTTGCCAAGATCAGCCGCGCTGAGAAGCCGCGCATCTTCCTCGATGCCGTCGCCGACCAGACGTCTGCCGATATTCATGACGCCATGCCCAACCGCGCACGGTGGATCATCTATGGCAAGCTGTCGGAGGAGTTGCCGACCATCAATCAGCCCGGCGCGATGATTTTCCAGTCAAAGGTGATCGAGGGTTTCTGGCTCACCCGCTGGATGCAGGACAGCGACATGGGCACGAAAATGAAGACGATCCAGCAGGCGCAGCAGCGCTTTGCCTCCGGCGAGTGGCAGACGGACGTTACGGCGATCGTGCCGCTGGATGAAGCTATCGAACGGCTGCCCGCCGAACTGGCCAAACCAAACGGCAAGGTCTTCATCAAGCCATAAACCTTCCTGTTGGGAAACGGTTCGACCGCCCTTGTGTTGGCCGATCCGCTTCCTGCATTGTGCAGAACGCAACTGGTTTGGGAGCACCGGCGGATTGGATTTCCTTCAGCTCATCGTGAGCGGCATCGCCAATGGCTGCGTCTATGGCCTGATCGCGCTCGGATTCGTGCTGATCTACAAAGCAACCGAAGCGGTGAACTTCGCGCAGGGGGACTTCATGATGCTGGGCGCTTTCTTGTGCGTCGGTTTCGCCAATCAGCAGTTTCTAGGGCTACCGTTTTGGCTTGCAGTGCCGCTCGCCATCATGATGCTGGCCATCATCAGTGGCATTTTCGATGCGACGGTCTTGCGGCGCATGGCTGGCGAGTCTCAGGTTTCGGTGGTCATTCTCACCATCGCGCTTGGCTTCATCCTGCGCTTTGCGGCAGGCACAATCTGGGGGCATGAGCCGGTTTCGCTGGAAACACCGTTTGCCGGCGCCGACATTCGCTTTGGCGGTGTGGTGCTGGGGGTGGATGAGGTTGCAACGATCCTCGTCACACTTGTTCTGACGTTGCTGCTCTACCTGTTCTTCTCGCGCACCAAGCTTGGCCTCGCCATGCAGGCTGCATCGCAGAACATGCTCGCTGCCTACTATATGGGCGTGCCGGTGAAGCGGGTGCAGACGCTTGTCTGGATGCTAGCAGGTGCCGTCGCCGCGGTTGCGGGTGTGTTGTTTGCCGCGCGCGGTGCTATCGATCCATCAGCCGGGCTGTTGGGCATCAAGGCTTTCGCCGCTGCGGCCATTGGCGGTTTCGGCTCCCTGCCCGGCGCTTTTGTCGGCGGGTTAATCGTCGGCATCATCGAACCACTCGCTTCCCGTTATGGGCCCGCAGGTGTGGCGCAGATTGCACCCTACGCGATCCTTCTTATCGTGCTGGCAGTACGACCCGGCGGGTTGTTCTCGCAGACCCAGGCCAAGAAGGTCTGACGCCATGCACACACTATTCAAGACCTCCTACGATACCGACATCGATTGGTTCAGTCATCCGGCAAAGCTCGGCTGGTATCTGGTGCTACTAGCCGCCCTTCTCGCGCTACCGCTGTACTTCCTTTGGCAGAACGACAGCTACCTATTGGGCGAAGTGACGAGCGTCTTCATCTTCGCGATTGCCGGTCTCGGCTTGATGCTGCTCACGGGGCAAACAGGGCTAGCGAGCCTGGGCCATGCGGCTTTCATGGCGATCGGTTGCTACACCAATGTGCTGTTACTGAATGCCGAACTGCCGTGGTTGATCGCTTTCCCACTGGCGGGCTTGATTGCAGGTGCGTTGGGTACGCTCATCGCACTCCCGGTCATGCGTCTGCACGGCGTCTATCTTGCGCTGGCGACGCTGGCGTTGTCGGTTCTGATGGTGGATTTTATCGTACTGGGCGAGGCCTTCACCGGTGGCGTGGCGGGCATCGCCGTGCCGGATATTTCCATCTTCGGCTTCACTGTGAACCGCTACGCAAACCCCTATGCATTCTACTACGTGGTGCTGGCGGTTTGCCTGTTGGTCGTCGCATTCTATCGCAATATCCTGCGCTCACCGACAGGCCGCAGCTTCGCCGCCATCCGCGACAGCGAAATCTCGGCCCGCGCGATGGGCGTCGACCCGGCAAAGACGAAGGCGCTCGCCTTCTTCCTGTCTTGCTCGATCGCCGGTCTGGCGGGCGCGCTATTTGGCCACAACGCGACCTACATCACCCACGAAACGTTCGACATCGTCATGTCGATTACGCTGCTGCTGATGATCGTCATCGGCGGTCTCGGCACAATTCACGGTGCGTTTCTGGGGGCCATCGTTGTGGGCCTGATCCCTGTCCTCATCGCCAATGCGAGGACATGGCTTTCCACTTCCTTTGATATTACGGGCAATATCCCAGGCATCGAGCAGGCGATCTTCGCTGCCATCCTCATCGGTTTCATCCTGTTCGAACCAATGGGCCTTTATGGGCGCTGGATGAAAATCCGCACGTGGTTCGACCTATTCCCGTTCTATCGCAAAGGGATGTTCGCACGGCAGAAGAGCTACCTGAAAACCGAGCGGGTGCAGTAGCATGGCGCAGGGGCTGGTTCTTAAAGGCGTGACCAAGCGCTTCGGCGGGTTAACGGCGGTGGATGATGTCACCTTTACGGTGGAGCCGGGTGGAGTTTTCGCTCTGGTCGGGCCGAATGGTGCAGGAAAATCTACGGTCTTCAACGTCATCTCCCGCTTCTACACGCCGGAGGAAGGCAGCGCGTCTTTCGAAGGGGAAGATCTGTTGGCTCACCCTGCACACGATATCGCCCGGCTTGGCATCGCTCGCACATTTCAGAACATCGAGCTGTTCGAACAGGCGACCGTTTTGCAGAACCTGTTGGTGGGGCGTCATCGCCACCGGAAGACCAACGTACTTGCCGACATTCTTCACCTGCCATCCGTGCGTAAACAAGAACGTGAGCATCGCGCAGCGGTCGAGGAAGTCATCGACTTTCTTGATCTTCAACCCCACCGCGACCGGCCCATCGCCGGCCTGCCCTACGGAGTTCGCAAGGTAGTGGAGTTGGGTCGTGCGCTGGCGACCAAACCGCGCTTGCTGCTGCTGGACGAACCGGCCTCGGGCCTGTCGGTGGAAGAGACGCAGGACATGGCGTTTTGGATCGAAGATATCGCCAAGCAAATGAGCATCACCGTGCTGATGGTCGAGCACGATATGGGCCTCGTCTCCGCTGTCGCAAACCGCGTCATGGCGCTGGCAGACGGCAAAGAACTGGCAACCGGCACAGCGGCGGAGGTGCAATCTCATCAAGCAGTCATCGAAGCCTATCTCGGCACTGGCAATGTGCGGAAGGTTGCGGGCTGATGGCGGGCGGCAAGCATGACATCGTCCTGCAGGTGGATAATCTTGAAGCCTCCTACGGGCCGATCATGGCCATCAAGGGCGTGTCTCTACAGGTGCGCAAAGGACAGATTGTGACTGTTCTCGGCGCGAACGGCGCGGGCAAGACGACACTTTTGAAAACGATCTCCGGCGTGTTGAACCCACGCAAGGGCAAGGTGACACTCAAAGGCAAAGACATCACGGGCGCTGAGCCCAACGGCGTGGTCGGGCTCGGTCTCGCCCATGTGCCGGAGGGACGCGAAATCTTCCCCCTCCTGACGGTCGCCGAAAACATCGCCATGGGCGCCTATTCCCGCTCCGATCGTGGTGAGGTGAGTGCCGACGAAGTCTTCGTTTATGACACATTCCCGATTCTAAAAGAGCGGCGCAATCAAGCCGCCGGTACCATGTCGGGCGGTCAACAGCAGATGCTGGCCATTGGCCGTGGGCTGATGGCGCGACCCGACATTATGCTGCTGGACGAGCCGAGCCTTGGACTGTCGCCCCTGCTGACGCAGGAAATCTTCGAGACCATCGCGTCCATCAATAGCGAACGTGGCGTCACCATGATGCTGGTGGAACAGAACGCCGCGGTAGCGCTCGCCGTCGCCAGCTATGGCTATGTCATGGAACTGGGCCGCGTGGTGATGGCCGATGATGCGGAGATGCTCGCCAATTCCGCAGACGTGCAGGAATTCTATCTCGGCCAATCGCAGCAGGAGAACCAACGCGGCCAACGGCGATGGAAGGCGCGCAAGACATGGCGATGACAGGGGCGGCAAACGGCGCGACCAAACCAAGGCCCACTCTCGAACTGGGCGACCTGGATCGGCCGACGAAGATCGACGGCTGCGACACGATCCCCAAACTCATGCTGCATCGCTGCAAGGAGATGGGTGACGCCGTCGCCCACCGCGAGAAGGATCGCGGGTTGTGGCAGAGTTTCAGTTGGAACGACTTCCGCGAGCGCACGGAAGCCATCGCGCTAGGTCTAGAGACGCTGGGCATGGTG
>JBCCRF010000109.1:0-8714 GCA_039208305.1 Pseudomonadota bacterium | reverse complement strand
CTGGCGGTGATGATCTGGCCTGCCTGCAGGCGCCGCTCGCCATCCACAACGCGGATGAAAGCTGGCTGTCGAAGATGTTGGCCATCGAATATTCAAGCCTTTTCGACGGATTGCTGCCCTTTCTGGCCCGCATCCGTGCGCCCTTGCCGCTGGGCGGAACATCGAACCACTTCAAGATGGATGCGCTTCGCAATTGCGGCGCTTGGGACGCCTGGATGCGGGCCAGAAAGGGAAGCAATCCGTCGAACAGGCTTGAATATTCGATGGCCAACATTTTCGATAGCCAGCTTTCATCCGCGTTGTGGATGGCAAGCGGCGCCTGCAGGCAGGCCAGATCATCACCGCCAGATATAAAGGCGTGGTGAGCTTCAAGCAGTTGTGCCGGATGCGGCCTATCTTCCGCATCGTATACCACCAGTCGTTCGGCTTCGACCAACTGTAATGCCCAGTTCAGCACCTTCGGTTTGGTACGAGGCTTTGAGACGGGAACAATGACCGCCTGCATGTGGGCCAAACCCTGGGCGTTGAGAGCGGAGTGCACCGCGTTGATCGTGGCCTGATCGTCCTCATCGCAGATGAGGCGGATAGCGAGGCGTTCCTTCGGCCAGATCAGTTTTGAGAGGGCGTCGATCAGGTCCGGCACCTGCCCGGCTTCGTGCCGCATGGGCACCAACACGGCATAGCGGGGTAGGGCCGCACGCTCCGCCAGCGTTTCAGGAAGGTTGGTATCGTGCGCGAATGGCCTCGTTCTTCGAAAGCGGATGGCTGCTAGTCCGCGCACCGTTATGCAGGCAAGATAGCAAACCGTCGCTGCAATATGGAATAGCAGCTGCGGAATGTTCGTCGGCCAAAGAGCGACCAAAAACAACGCTTGGATCGTAATGAGAAGGACAACTGCCTGTGCTGCTGTGACGACGCGCTGTGCGTTCCAGCTCTTTAGCCTTTCGGGTCGTGTGGCCTCTTGGGTGAGGCTTTCCGCATGTCGCGCGAGCACCGCTGCGCGATTTGCACTGCGTGTTACGATACTCGCTTTGTCAGCCAATGAGGAGATATCGCGCGCCATCAATTCAAGCACCTCGCGGCCCGGTGCGAGATGGATGCGACCGCGCAGGGGAACCCCTGTGACCGGGTCAGCGATGTTGGAGACCAGTTGTTCTGCGCGTCTTAGTGTGGCGGGATCAGGAACACCGTGCCGTGAAGGTTCAAGCGACCTGGTGCTCTCTTCGAACGGAAGGCCATGGTGGAGAGCGACGAGGCGGAAATAATCCCTCTCGTTCAAGACGCCATGCAGCATCAACACTTCAGAGGCGGAGATTTCGAACAGGCGCGCCCGGTTCTGCGCCGCTAGCAGCACGGCGCGCTCGTGGCCGAACCTTGTCAGAAAAGCGATGTCTGCATCTAGTTGCGGCTCGGTAGTGACGCGCGTGAAACCGGCTGCCGATGCATTGGCGGAGTCCACGTGGTCGTCATGTCTTGTGCCTGCCCCAAAGTCCAAGCTCGGCCTTCCCCGAATCAGATTGGCCCTTCATCAATCCGGTTCGTCCGATATGTCGCATCGTGGACAGCGGATGCGGTTATGTCTCTTCGGCCTGCCCGCCGAGCGTTAAGTTTTGCGCGGGAGATGGCTGTTGGCAAGCGGTGGGGTTAGGGGTTCAGACTTATTTTGAGCTGCGGAAGAGGTGACTGCCGAATTGGCGCTCGGCAAGTGCGGCGGTGTATATCGAAGCGCCGCACCCATGTGCCGACGGCCACGACGTCAACAGCGTGAGCGCGAATAAGACGCCTTACGCTGGCGACATACCCCGCAGGCGCTCCGAACGGCGGCGCAGCAGTTCGACCGTGGTCAACAGCGCGATGGAGAAGAAGACGAGGATTGTCGCCGCCGCCAGGATGGTGGGCGAAATCTGCTCGCGAATACCGTTCCACATCTGGCGCGGGATGGTCTGCTGATCGAAAGCCGCGATGAACAGCACCACCACCACCTCGTCAAACGAGGTGACAAACGCGAACAATGCGCCCGAGATCACCCCCGGTGTGATGAGCGGCAGTATCACCTGACGGAACGTGACGAAGTCGTTCGCGCCAAGCGATTGGGCGGCCCGCGTCAGCGAATGGTCGAAGCCCACCAGTGTTGCCGTCACCGTAATGATGACAAAGGGAATGCCCAGCGTCGCGTGCGCCATTATGATGCCGATATAGGAGTTGGCGAGGCCGACATCGGAGTAGAAGAAAAACAGGCCGGTCGCCGTGATGATAAGTGGCACGATCATCGGCGAAATGAGGAAGGCCATGATGGTGCGACGGTAGGGCATCTCCGGCCGCGACAGGCCAAGCGCTGCCAGCGTGCCAAGGCCGGTGGCGAGCAGCGTCGAGAAGAAGCCGATGATGATCGAATTCTTCGTGGCGTTCACCCATTGCGAATTGGTCCACATGTCCGACCACCACTCGGAACTGTCCGTCGTGTCGGGGGTCAGCATGCCAAGGCGCAGCATCTGCTCGTACCAGCGTGTGGAGTAGCCTTCGGGATCGAAGGCCAGCATCTTCTCCGTAAAGGTGAAGTAGGGCTCCGCGTTAAAGGACAGCGGTATCACCACAAGGATAGGCGAAATCAAAAACAGGAAAATCGCTGCACAGATGAACGTGTAGGTGTAGGCCCACGCCATCTCGCCACGTGACGTGTAGGCGGGCTGTTCCTGCATAAGCGCGAGCGGCACGCCGAACAGGACGAGGAATGCCAGCACAACGATCCAGTTGAAGGTGATGATGAACAGCAGCACGGAAATCACCGCGAGCGCGATACCGCCTTTGCCGGACAGGTTGTTGATGATGTGTTTCATGACCTCAACCCAGCTTCATGTTGTCGATGCCGATGATGCGATCGTAGAGCCAGTAGAGGATCAGCACGAGCGCAAGCAGGATGGCGGAGAGAGCCGCCGCCAGCGACCAATTGAATGATTTCTCGATATGGAAGGCGATCAGGTTTGAGATCAGCTGGCCACTCGCACCGCCGACCAACGCAGGCGTAATGTAGTAGCCGACCGCCAGAATGAACACGAGCAGCAGGCCGGCACCGATGCCCGGTATCGTCTGTGGGAAATAAACCTTCCAGAATGCCCGCGACTGCGACGCGCCAAGCGATCGCGCCGCGCGCACATAACTCGGTGGGATGGTCTTCATCACCGAGAACAGCGGTAGGATCATGAACGGCAACAAAATATGCACCATGGCGATGATCGTGCCCGCCTGATTGTACATCATCTCAATGCGGCCCGTGGTGCCGATGACACCGATGGATTGCAGCGGGTCAAAAGCCTGAAGAACCTTTAGAAAATCGAAGAAGCCGAGCGCATCAAGCGCATCGTTCACCACGCCCTGCGATTGCAGCAGCACCATCCACGATGTCGTGCGCACCAGCAGTGATGTCCAGAAGGGAAGTAGAACGAGGATTAGCAGCAGGTTGGCGTAACGCATGGGTACGGTGGCCAGCATATGCGCCACCGGGAAGCCGAGCAGCAGGCACAGACCGGCGATGACAGCGGACAGGATAAGCGTGCGTGTGAACAGGTCGACGTAGACAGCGCGTTTTTCATCCACGGCAACGATGGAACCGTCCGGCTGCTGGCGCAGGTCGACGGCGGAGTAATAGAACGACGGGGTATTGGGCGACGACGCGCGGCGCATCACCCCCCACAAATCATCTTTGGTCCAACGCTTGTCGGTCTTGGCGAAGGCTTCTTTGAAAGGCGCTTCCAACCGGTCGGCGCGGCGACCCGTTTTGGTGAAGAGTGAACGAGAACCGGGTAGATCGTAATTGATGCGCGTGCCCATCTGGCCTGCGGTGCGGTTCGCCTTGGCGGCGCGCATGTCTTCTGCCAAAGCCGCCCATGCCGCTTCATCTTCCGGTACACCGATCACGCCCGGGTTTTCGTCGAACCATTGCGATAGGGCAGGCGCGTTGGCGGAGAAGGAGTCGTTGTTCACCGAGCGGAACAGCATCGAGCCAATGGGCGCGATGAAGGTAATGAGGATGAAGGCCAGCAGAGGTGCCACCAGAATAAAGGCACGGATGCGCGCCTGACGCTGCGCTTTGGCAAGCGCTGCTTTGAGTGGGGTGCCATCAGCTGTGGTCAGCGGTGCATCGACCGCTGGTGCGAGCGATGCGGCTGGCGCGGTTTTGGCCTGGTATTGCGGATGTTCGCCTGCGGTTGTGTCGGCCATTTCTGCCCCCTCGCTTTCTCCAGAAAGCGGAAAATATCGTCATGCCGGCGGCGCAGAGTGCAGCCGTCTCCAACATGTGTTCATCATTAAACAGCGTGGCCCGAACGGCCCTTTCGCTGCAAGAGGCCGATGCAGTCGCAAGCCCCATGAAAAAGGCCGGGACACCCGTGGGGATGTCCCGGCCCTTAAAGCTAGCCGGTCGGGTGAGGCGGCGCGGAGATGCCCGGGCGCTTCACCCTACGTCGCTTAGCTGTTCAGCCAGGCGTTGAAGCGCTCGGACAGTTCCGCATCGCGGTCGGCCCAGAACTCGAAGGAGTTCACGAGGGCGTTGCCCATGTTGGCTGCAGCGGTGGGCATCTGCGGACCCATTTCCGTTTTACCATCCTGATACAGACCCACGAGCGGGCCGGAGGATTTGCGGGCCGGACCGTAGGAGATCCACTTGGCCTGCTCGGCCAGCTGCTCGGTCGCCGTGGCGAACTTGATGAACTCCATGGCGCCGTCCTTGTTCGGTGCGCCTTTGGGGATCACGAACAGGTCGAAGTCGAGGATCTGACCGTCCCAGACGATTTCGAACGGCTGATTTTCGGACACGGCTGCGTTGAAGATACGACCGTTATAGGCGGTGGACATCACGACTTCGCCGTCGGCCAACAGCTGCGGCGGCTGGGCACCGGCTTCCCACCAGACGATGTCGTCTTTGATGGAGTCCAGCTTGGCGATGGCGCGCTCGACACCTTCTTCGGTTTCCAGCACGGAGTAGACTTCGCCCGCAGGAACGCCGTCAGCCATCAATGCCATTTCCAGGTTCGCCTTGGCAGATTTGCGCATGCCGCGCTTGCCCGGGAACTTTGCGGTATCGAAGAAATCAGCAATGGTGGACGGCTTGTCACCGGCAACTTTTTCGGAGTTGTAGGCGTAAATCGTGGACCACACGATGTTGGCCACGGCACAATCGGTCAGGGCACCTTCGATGAAATCGTCGGTAGCAGCGGTGCCATCGGGCGCTGCGGGCAGCACGGAAGCGTCGATCGGCTCCAGCAGACCTTCATCGCACAAGCGAACGGCGTCAGAGAATTCGACATCGGCCACATCTACGGTCACATTTCCGGCTTCCACTTGGGCCTTGATCGGCTTGGCAGGGTTGTCGGAATCAACGGAGTTGATCTTGACGCCGGTCTTTTCGGTGAAAGGCTTGTGGTAGGCCTCAACCTGAGACTTGGTGTAGGCACCGCCCCAGGACATCACAGTGACGGGTTTGGAATGGCCGTCTGCGAAGGCAGCCGTTGCGCCAAACGCGACGGATGCGGACAGCACGGTTCCTGCGAGAAGTTTGGTCAGTTTCATAGATAATCTCCCTTTGAGATAACTCTCATGTTGGTATCCGGCCGTGGTTTTCACGTCATCGGCTGGATAGTTTTGCGATCGCGGGCGTGAGGACCGCAATCTGCAACTGGTATGGCCATCTCCATTGATCAGGCGGCCAAATGATCGAGTGCCCGGCAGTCGGCTGATTTCCAGCCGACGCGCACGTTTTCCCCTTCCGCAAGCGGTTTATGGTCAGCGCTGTTGGGCACTTTCACGATGAATTCCGGATTGCCGGCGACATTCATGCGTGTACGGATATGGTCGCCAAGATAGATCAGTTCTTCGATGCGACCTGTTAGAATATTATCTACTTGGCCATCGTCCGGTTCTATCTCGACACGTTCTGGACGCAAAGAGAGCGTCGTCAGATCACCCGCATTGTCGATGCCCACAGCTTCCGCCGAAACACGCTGGCCGTCGTCGAGAGTAATTGTGGCGACACTGTCGCGAATTTCGTTCACACGGCCGTTCAACTTGTTGTTTTCGCCGATAAACTGGGCAACGAACGAGTTCATTGGCCGTTCGTAAAGGTCATCGGGCGTGGACAACTGCTGGATCACGCCGTCTTCAAACACGGCGATACGATCCGACATGGTCAACGCTTCCGCATGATGGTGGGTCACGTAAACGACGGTGACACCGAGATTTTCGTGAATGTGCTTGATTTCGTACTGCATCTGCTCGCGCAGCTGCTTGTCGAGCGCGCCGAGCGGTTCGTCCATCAAAATAAGTTTCGGGTCGAAAACAAGGGCGCGGGCGACGGCCACGCGCTGCTGTTGACCACCGGATAGTTGCGCCGGGCGGCGACCGGCCATCGCAGGCAGTTCCACCATTTCGAGCGCGCGCTTTACTTTTGCGTCGGCCTCCGCCTTGTCCATACCGCGCACATTGAGGGGAAAGGCGAGGTTCTCAGCCACCGTCATGTGGGGGAAAAGCGCGTAGTTCTGGAACACCATGCCGATGCCGCGCTTGTTGGGCGGCACGTTGTTGATGCTTTCACCGGCGAGATAAATATCGCCGTGGGTGGCGGGCTCAAAACCGGCCAGCATCATCAGCGATGTGGTTTTGCCGGAGCCAGACGGACCAAGCATGGTGAGAAACTCACCTTCAGGAATGTCGAGATTGAGATCTTTGACGACGAGCGTTTCACCGTCATAGCTCTTCTGAACATGGTCGAAACGCACGAAGGCGTTGGACGCTGAATTACTCAAATGGTCACCTGAATATGGCCTGCCCCTTTTGCAGTTGATCGGGTTCAGACCTGACCTTCCGCATGTTGGGCCGTAGACAAACGCATCATGACGTCAACGTCAACAGAAAGCTGCGCCGCACCGCGGTGCCGATGTGACAACGGTTAAGGTCGCAATTTGCATCAGCTGCCCGCAGCTCGCTCGTGAAAGATGAAGCCCAACACGTTTAACAGCACCTGGGCAGCGAGAATCTGCGTCGAACCGGATGGGTCGTAGTCGGGCGCAACTTCCACGAAGTCGATCCCGACGATGGTGTTGCGCTTTGCTAGAGCCTGCAGGAATTCGAGGATTTCGTAGTAGAGAAAACCGCCATGCGATGGGGTTCCCGTGCCTGCCGCTATGGACGGATCGAAACCGTCGATATCGATCGTCAGATAGATGCGCTCCCCTTTTTGTTCTTCCGCTCCGCTGGGGCTTGGCACACGCTCCGCCATCGCCAGCGGCCCTAGTTCTCGAAACTGTCGCACTGACATGATGTCGGAGCCGCGGGCGCGGGCGTCGTCATAGCCTTCTTTCGCGGTGGACGATACGTTGCGGATGCCGAACTGTGAGAGGCCGGTGACATAGTTTTTCTCCGCGGCCCGGCGCATCGGGTTGCCATGCCCGTACCGGACGCCGTGTCGTTCATCGACAAAATCCAGATGTGCGTCGATCTGTACGAGATGAAATGGCTCTTGTTCTCTGAAGGCGTTGATGCAGGGAATGTTGACCGAGTGGTCGCCCCCCAGTGTGACCGGTAGCGCTCCCGCTGCCAGCGCCGCGCGCACGCCAGCTTCAATATTCGCGTGTGAGCTCATCGTGTCGGTGTGGATGATATCGGCATCCCCCATGTCCACAATCGTCACGTCGCCGCCGAGATAGGTCGCATCGTCTTCATGGTCGTAGGCTCCGGCATGACCGAAAGAAAACAGCGTCGAAGCCTCGCGGATCGCGCGCGGGCCGAAGCGAGCGCCGGAGCGGAACTGCGTTCCGGCATCGAACGGCGCGCCAAGCACAGCCACGTCTGGCTTCATCTCGGCAAGTTTTGACCAGTCACCGCAAACCTCGCGCTTGCCGAAGGTGGCGATCCCCACGAAGGGCAGGTTGAGCCGTCCGCTTTCATATCCGTGTGAGGCCATGCGGTTTTTCCAAGTGTGGTATTTTTCACAGCCTCGCCTGCCATCGCCGTTAAGTTCTCGTCAACCAATTGCCATCCCGTGCGTTGGGGAGCAGAGGAGCGCCGCGCCCACGCACACGGGTCGCGCTGCCTAACATTTACAGAGGGACCAAAGATGCTTCGCGCCGTCACCATCACCGCTGCCGCTCTCTTCAGTGTCCTGTGGTTCGGATTGCTGGCCATGTCGCTGCCCGCGAAGGCCGAACAAGGTTGGGGCCAGTACTGCAATCCGCGCTACCAGTTCTGCATCGACTATCCGACGGGCGTTTTCGAGCAGCGGATCGAGGCGGACAATGGCGATGGCATCACGCTTGTCTCCACCGAAGATGGTGCGGAACTGCGAATCTATGGTGTGATGAATGGCGATGAACTGCCGCCGGAAACGTTGCTGCAGATCCTCGCCGAAGAGCGCGATGACCGCGAGATCACCTATCGCGCGTCGAAGGACAATTGGGTGGTGTTGTCCGGCTTTCAGGGCACGGGCGAGGGGCGCTCCATCTTCTACCAGAGGCTGGAAGGCAACGACGCCAATGACCGCCTGTCCGGCATGGAACTGGTCTATCCCGAATCGGCCCGCGGCACCTATGATAGTCTCATCGAACGAATGAGCCTGTCGCTCACTCCGCCTGCCAATTAGAAAGCCGTTAAATGCTACCCCAGCCATCTGAAGACCAGTTCGCCATCTATCCGAGCCTGAAGGGCAAGACCGTTCTCATCACGGG
>JBCCRF010000108.1:0-8766 GCA_039208305.1 Pseudomonadota bacterium | reverse complement strand
ATCTCGAACTACGTGAACCACGTCGCCGAAACACCGGTGGACGCAGTGTTCCATTCGCTTCTATGGCAACGCGCTGACAAAAAGCTCGCTGCATAAAGTCCGGCCTGCAAACGAAAAGGGCCGTAGCAAATGCCACGGCCCTCTCCGCCCTACCCGGGATACTGTTACGGCTTAGGAAGACGTTTTCGGTGTGAACGGGATCGACGAATGGTGCAGCACGATCTTGGTGTCGCCATCGTCCATCTTCACGAAGCCGAACGTGTACTCGACCTTCACTTCATTACCTTCGGTGGTTGTGAAGTAGTAATTGCCCATGGACATCGCGGTGTCGCCGCTGATCATGGTGCCTTCCGGCTCCCAACGCACGGCGGTGTAGGGTGCGATGGCGAAGCCGCCATCTTCTGCAATGCTGCCGCCCACAAAGTAGGACAGGGCCTCATCGAAGGAACCGCGGAACTGGTCTTCGGCCGCCAGGGTCGACACAGCTTCCAGCGTGTTCGATGGATCCCTTGAATCAGCGATCGTTGATTTCACTGTGCAGTGAAGCCGTTTTGGTGATGTGGTTATGACTGCGTTCGCCCGACAACACTACGTCTGGATGAGTTCAGCGAATAGAGATACGATGCGGTAATGTACTCTTATTGTAATTGCAGGGTATCCCGATGGAAAAGAGGTGAAGATCACATTTCGTCGTCTTTTAGCGAATGGGGGGCTCGAATATAAGCCGTGGCGAAACACCAAGATTTGGATAAGCGCCACGCGCGATAGAGTCGCGAATGAGTCGTTCAACGTCCTGTTTTTGCAAAGCAGGAGCATCGCGCTGTGCTCTTGCCCAGTTGGCCGCGGCCTGTCGAGCTGTCTCAGAACTCGTGCCCCTTGGCCCGCCCCTGGCAATGATATCACCTACGAGACTTTGGACGGATGGCTTTGCAAAGGCGTCCGGTGTCAGTTGCGCAGTGTAGTTTCTTGTCTGCTGTTCATTGAAATAAACGGCATAGAGCGGCGAGTTCGGCAGCCGATTTCTTCCGACATCGGAGCCCAAAATCTGGGCTATGTCAGCTGTAAATTCTGGTCGCTGGCCCAGAGCGGCAAGTGTATCGCCGTATCGGGCCCTTTCTTCATCGGGCATATAAACGCCACGTCCGCGCAAGAACTTCTCAAAGTTCGGCACGATACCTGACGTGCGCAGTACTTGTGGCGCCGACACTTGCACCGCGGTATCCACCACGCGGCGTGTACACTCTCGCGCAGAGGAATTTTCCTGCACTCTTTCTAGCATGTTGCCTACGATGGTGAGAGTGTTGTTCTGAAAAATGTCAAGATCGCTTTTGAACTGCGCAGTTGCGCCGTTCGACATCTTTTTCTGCGCTCTCGTTTGAACGCCGATAAAGGCGTCTTGCATTCTGCAGACCAGCACACGCAATGGGGCCACGTTGCCGATGCCAAGGCCACACAGAACCCCGTCATCCCTTCGCGACAGGTTTATGCGAATGGCTTCCAGTAGTCGGTTGGACAGCGGCAGCACATCTTCGATATCAGCATCAGCTGCCCATTGTTCGATGAGGCCGATGATTTTGTCGACAATAATCTCATCATCAGCGCCGGATCGACAATACTTGCCTCTCACGATGCGGGATATTAGCTGAGATAACGGTTTTTCGGCGGCCGCGAACAGATTGGGATTGCCTGCATAGGAGGTCACTCCGTCGGCAATCTTGAGACGAGCTGACTTATAGGATGCGATCGCCAATGCTCCGTTGTCGAAATAAGGAGAAAAGCGTGGTGCCAAGCGCATATCCAGCCGCGTCTGAAGTGACTGAAATTCAGCTGGGAAGGTCGGCGCCTCCTGCCTTGGTTTCTGCCCGACATTATCAAGATGCGCCAATTCAGTTGCGACCAGCCGCGTACGGAGGGACTTTGGCCACCACACATTCTCCGGACTTACTGCATTGACGACCCAATCCTTGTCGCCGCCGTGCAGAAAGTTCAATCGAAAGCCAAGCCGTAGATTGGTCCCACCGTTTGCAAAGAGATTATCATAACGCGCCAGCCTGACTTTCAGCGTTTTCAGATAGTTGGAATCATTGTAGAGATCGGGAAGCGTCCGTTCGCTTTCTCTCTTTAGCCAGTTCCATACACCGAGGGCGGCACCTCCTGTCTCGATAGGTTTGCGGACACCATTCATCGGTGCCGCCCAGGCGTAGACGCCAACGAGCTTCAATCCATTGTCGGGGTCGAAAAGGATATCGTCAATCAATCGACCGGTGTCATCACGCGCCAATCCGGCATGAAGGATCGTATCCAATGCAACGATGCCGCCCGTGCTGTGGGTGATGAACGCCAGCTTGCGATAGCCATCGTCATGAAGTGCTTGCAGGCGCTTGCTCAAGCACTCGCGAGCTTCTGCCAAGGTGCCTTTACGGCTATCATAGTCGAAACAATCGATGTCGTATCCATATTGGCTTTGCATCACCTTCAGCATACTACCGCGGCCTTTGCTGAAGGTCGTCGAGCATGCTCCGTTCCAACCATGAGCTGCCACGATTACAGAGGTTGATAATGGAAGACTGGCGGCATGCGATGCCATTCCGACTTCTGGCGACAAGCACGCAGCCACAGCGTTGGAACTCAGAGCAAATAAAGCAAGCGTTAGCCCCAAAAATGCTTTTTTCTGCATTTTACATCTCCTCATTCAGCCCCGTATAGAAAGCATTCCTCTGTCGATATTAGATAACAAGACCTTGAAGATTAATTTTGAAGGGAAAATCGAAGCTGATCGTTAGCTTCGTTTACTGGAAGCGATCACCGGGCGCGAGATCTCATACATCCGCTTTCCATGGTGGCTGTTCACCCTCGCCGCGCCCGTCTGGGAACTGGCGCGGGAGATGAACGAGATGCGCTATCTGTGGAGCACCGACCACGCCCTGTGCGGCAAGCGGTTCAAGACGCTGCTGCCCGAGTTCGAGGCGACGCCTTGGAACGACGTCATGCGTGCCAGTCTGCCGAAGTGATGGTGCGCCCGGTCGCGATCAGATCGTCTGGCCGGTCTTTTCCCAATCGGCCAGAAAGGCCTGCAGTCCCTTGTCCGTCAGCGGGTGTTTGATCAGTGCTTCGATGGTGCTCGGGGGGATGGTGGCGACGTCGGCACCTGCGATGGCGCAATCCTTGACGTGGTTCAGCGTGCGGATCGAGGCGGCGAGGATTTCGGTCTCGAAACCGTAGTTGTCGTAGATGGTGCGGATGTCTTCGATCAGCTCCATCCCGTTGACGCCCATATCATCAACGCGACCGATAAAGGGCGAGACATAGGTCGCGCCTGCCTTGGCCACCAGCAGCGCCTGCGGGGCGGAGAAGCACAGCGTCATGTTGGTCTTGAACCCGTCGTCGGTCAGCACCTTGCAGGCGCGCACGCCGTCCAGCGTGGTGGGCAGTTTAATGCAGATATTGTCAGCGATATTGGCGAGCTTGCGGCCCTCGCTCAGCATTGTGTCGTATTCGGTGGCGGCGACTTCGCCAGACACATCGCCATCGACAATATCGCAGATTTCCCTCAACACCTCTTTGATGTCGCGACCAGATTTCAGGATGAGCGAGGGGTTGGTGGTCACGCCGTCCAGCAGGCCGGTTTCGTTCCAGTAGCGGATATCGTCGACGTCGGCTGTGTCGATGAAGAACTTCATGTTGGTATCTCCGGCGGGTATCGCCCATATCTGGGGCAGGGATTTGCCTCTTCCATAGACAAACGGCGATGGTGTGGAAACCATTGCCGGAACAGGGGGGCTGAAAACGGGACCGCCTCTTGCAGAACGACACCATCACGACCGATCTGCTGGGCGACCCGCTTGAGAAGGCGCCGCCACGCACCGTGCATGTGCTGCTGCCTATACCTGCGGACCGGCCCTACAGCTATGCCGTGCCGGAGGGGATGGAGCTTGCGCCCGGCGACTACGTGCAGGTGCCACTCGGCCCCCGCAAGGTGGCCAGCGTCGTGTGGGATGCGCCCGCAGAAGACGAGCCGGTGGACCCGAAGAAGCTTCGGGCGGTGGAAGGCAAATTCGATTGCCCGCCGGTGCCGGACGACATGCGCCGCTTCGTGGACTGGATCGCCGAATACACGATTGCTGCGCCGGGCATGGTGCTGAAATCGCTCCTGCGCTCCCCCGCCGCGCTGGACCCGGAACAGCCTATGCCGGGCCTCGCCTTCACCGGTGACTGGCCGGACCGCATGAGCGCGGCACGCCAGCGGGTGAGGGAGATTATTGAGGTCGACGCCAGCGAGGTGTGGACCAAATCGGGCCTGGCTCATGCGGCGGGCACGTCATCATCCGTCATCGACAGTTTGGTGAAGGCGGGCAGTTTTACAGCAAAGGACATCCCGCCTCAACCAATCGTGCCGCCGCCCCTGCCGAATCGGGAGGGCAAGCCGCTGAATGAGGATCAGCGGGTGGCTGCCGATGCGTTGGTGGAGGCCGTGAAGGCGGACGCGTACTCCACCCATCTGATCGACGGTATCACCGGCTCCGGCAAGACGGAGGTCTATTTCGAGGCCGTGGCCGCCGCGCTGAACGAAGGCAAACAAGTGCTCGTCCTCCTGCCAGAGATCGCGCTCACCGCTTCGTTTCTTCAACGGTTCGAGGCGCGGTTCGGCGCGCCGCCCGCGCCTTGGCATTCTGGCATCACGCCCAAACAGCGCGAGAAGATCTGGCGACAAGTTGCGGAAGGCACGGTTCGAGTCGTGGTGGGCGCGCGCTCGGCGCTGTTCCTGCCTTTCGCGGAACTCGGTCTTATCGTCGTCGATGAGGAGCACGATCAGGCCTACAAGCAGGAAGACCGCGTCTTCTATTCGGCGCGCGATATGGCGGTGGTGCGGGCACGGCTCGGTGGTTTCCCGTGTGTTCTGGCGTCTGCCACGCCGTCGGTGGAAACCCGGGTCAATGCCGATACCGGCCGTTACACCCGCCTGCTGCTGGACAAGCGCCATGGTGAGGCCGTGCTGCCGGACCTGCAGACCATCGACATGCGCGAAAACCCGCCACCGCGCGGGCGCTTTGTGTCGCCGGTGCTGGAGGAGGAAATCCGTAAGGCCAATGCGCGTGGAGAGCAGGCTCTCCTGTTCCTCAACCGACGCGGTTACGCACCGCTGACGTTGTGCCGTGTCTGTGGCTTTCGCTTCGAATGCCGCAATTGTTCGGCCTGGCTGGTGGAACACCGCTTTCGCGGGCAGCTGCAATGCCACCATTGTGGCCACAGCGAGCCGACGCCTGAGGCCTGCTCCAATTGCGGCACGCTGGACCACCTCGTCGCCTGCGGCCCGGGCGTGGAGCGGCTGGCGGAGGAGGTGGACGCTATTTTTCCCGATGCGCGGATCATCATCCTATCGTCGGACATGCTGGGGGGCGTGTCGCGTCTACGGCTGGAGCTAGAGGCGATCGCAGACGGGCAGGCCGATATCGTCATTGGCACGCAGCTTGTCGCCAAGGGCCACAATTTTCCGAAGATGACCTTGGTGGGTGTGGTCGACGCCGACCTCGGTCTTGCCAATGGCGATCCGCGTGCGGCGGAGCGCACCTTCCAACTGCTGTCGCAGGTGACAGGCCGGGCCGGCCGTGCGGGTGGGCAGTCGAAGGGTCTGCTGCAAACCTATGCCCCGGATCATCCGGTCATTCAGGCCATTACCTCAGGCGACCGGGAGGCATTCTACGAGCGGGAGATCGCGCTGAGAAAATCCGCCGGTCTGCCGCCCTTCGCCCGCCTCGTCTCGCTCATCATTTCCGGCACAGACAAGCGTGAGACCGAACGGCACGCGACGGATCTGAAACTTGCCGCCCCCTTTATGGAGAGCGTGTTTCTGCTCGGCCCAGCAGAAGCCCCTATCGCACAAGTGCGCGGTCGCTGGCGCTACCGCCTCCTCGTTCACGCCCCCCGCGCGCTGGACGTGCAGAGTTACATTCGTGATTGGCTGGCGAGGGGGCCGAAGGAACGGGGGAATATCCGCGTGCAAGTGGATGTCGATCCGCAGAGTTTTCTCTGAAACTCTGCTTTTGTTTTGCGCTCACGCAGATTGGCTGCGCCAATCGCTGCTTGTCTATTGCTTCGCTCCGCTCCGCGGGGGCGGCGCATCAGCGCCGGTCGCTCTTCGCTCCGGTGGGCGCTTACTCTCCAAGTCACACCCCTTGTCATCCCGGGTCGCGCTTCGCTTGGCCGGGATGACAGCGGAGGCTGTTTTCGGATTGTCCTATTGCTTCGACGGGTTGTGGCCACCTGCATCGAACTCGCCGCACCACCATCTCAGCCGCCACGGCACCACCTGAACCGTGGCACGAATACCCGCCTTCGCGTAAGGGTCTTTCCGTTCGAAGCGCAGCGCCTCGTCGCGGTCATCCGTGTCGAGCAGGGATGCGCCACCGATGATGGTCTCGCCGCTGTCATCCAGCAACGCACCGGACGCGAGAAGCTGCTTGCCGAAGGATGCCAGATAGTCCCGATGCGCCTGCCGTACCTGCTCCCGCTCGGCTTCTTTGTCCGGGTGATCAATGGCAGTGATCAAATAGGGCATGGCGGGTTCTTCCCTTCGTCGGGTTCGAGATAAAAAAAGCCGCTCCGGTTTCCCGAAGCGGCTTCTCGATGTTCCCTATTGGTGCGCGACCTTAGAGGAAAGCACCCAGGCCCGGGATCGAATCCTTCACCTTCTGCACCGTCTCGGCCCCGGCATGCTCTTCGGCCACGGCAAAGGTTTCCGTGGCGATGTCCTTGATCTGGCCCATCTCAAGGCCTTCCGACATCAGTTGCTGGCCCATAGCCATCAGGCCGCCGGCGTCGCCGCCACCGGTCATGGAGGAGACCGCACCCATGATGGAGCCCATCAAACCGCCGCCACCTTCGGCAGGGGCTACCGCCTCCGCGCCACCGAATTGGGCGACGAGTTCCGGTGCGCCAGGGATGGCCTGGATCATGTCCGCCACCGACCCGTCCGCAGCTTGGCGCTGTATCAGGCCGAGCATCATGCCCACCGCCTTCTCGGCGAGTGCCGGGTCGATGCCGACTTTCGATGCGATGATTTCTGCGATCTGCATAATGTTCTCCCAGTACATGCGGCCAGCGTCGCGCCGCTTCGTTGCGTCGCGGCGACCGTAGGGCCTGCCGTCGATAAAGCAAAGGCGCGCAGACGGGAAAAACCGGCGAGTCACATCATGGAACTCAACACGGCACTGCCCGCCAGTCTCGCGGAATGGGCGACTATGGCCGTCGCGCTCATCGCGCTGGCAGGCGGGTTGGTCACCCTGTTCGACCCGCACCGCATCATGGCCTGGACCGGCCTATCGCTGACGCCGGGGCGCATGTTCGGCCTGTCGGAACTGCGCGGTCCGCTGGGTGGCTTCTATGTAGGCGTCGCGCTCTATGTCATCCTGTCGACGCCGCGGCCCTATCTCATTCTTACGCTTGGATTCGGTTTCGCCTGTTTTGGGCGGATCCTCGCTTTTGTGCTGGACGGCGTGCGCTCGCGGGAAAACGTTCTGTCGTTGATCGGCGCCGCCATCCTCTCCGCCATTCCCGCACTCTATGTCACCGGCGTACTGGGGCGGCTGGAAGCGATGGTTTTCAGCTAGAAGCGGAACCCGGCCAGATCGAGGGGCAGGGTCTCGTCCCACGCCCGGTCCGTCAGCGGGCAGACCATCAGCGGGTGTTCGGTCTCGGTGATCGTCTCGCCTGTGCGCGCGGCCTCGAGTTTGGTGGAGGTGACGGGGTTTGCCGCTTTGGCGAAACCCATGGAGCCGTAGATCTTCGCGTCGCCGAACAGCAGGGCGAAACTGGCGGGCGACGCCCGGCCCTCCTCCAGCGCCGCCTCCATCAGCGCCCGCGCGATGCCCTGCCCGCGATGGGCCCTGTCGACTCCCACTTCCGCGATGCCGATCACGTCCAGTATCTCCTCCCCCAGCCGCACGGCTCTCAGGCCGACCGCCAGATGCCCCACCAGCGCATCCCCCACATGCGCCGTGAAGCGGACATGATGGCGGTTTTGAAAGAACGTCCGCGTGCCGAACACCCTGCGAAATGGTTCGTCGAGAAGGTGCGCGATGTCGGCCTCGAACCGTGTAGTCAGTCGTATTTCGTCTGTACGTCTGATAATTGTCATCAAAATTTCATCGTTCGCGCGGGTGTTTGGATGTCTATGCTTGCTATCGGCCTTTTCGTGTCATTTTTGGCTGTGCAGAATTTTTACATGGTGAAATTCTCGCTTGAAGCGGACCGCAGATTTTCACCGTCTCGGGGCCCTTGGACGTATTACATCTGCAGTAACCCGACTTCGTACTGCAACGGGAGCCTATTGAATCTAAACAGGAGAGAACGTGCTTTCCTGAAGCGGGTCCCCGCTTGGCCGACTCACGCAGCACTTATAACCATCGGCCTCTTCTTTGGTCAGGCAATCCTACTTCAATAGGCTCAAACCACACTTCGTCTTTTCCTTGTGTGCGGCGGATGTCAAACAGGTGACATTGTCCTGTGGGGCTGTGTTTTAATGGAGGTAATCCATGATCGAATTTGCCTGGCCTATGTCCACCGGGGAGTGGCTGGCCTTTCTCACGGGTCTCGCCACGTTTCTCATCGGCGTGGCACTGATGGTCATTCCGCGCCGCTTCATGCATGTTTTAGGTCTTGCACCGCGCGAGGGCACTAATAATGGCGTGTCGGAGGTGCGCGGGCCGTTCGGCGGCATGTGGGCGGGGTTGGGGCTGGCGTCGATCCTGCTGGCGCAACCGCTGGTCT
>JBCCRF010000107.1:0-8829 GCA_039208305.1 Pseudomonadota bacterium | reverse complement strand
GTTTCCGCTATAGGTGCTGAAAACCACCTACGATCGACCGGTGTTTCATGTTTCAGAGTTTCAAGGCCGCTGCCGAACCGGTTCGTGGGAACGAAAGGCTGGAGGCGTTGCGAGCAGAACTGGCACGGCACGGCTGCGATGCTTTTATCGTTCCGCACCGCGACGAGCAAAACAACGAGTACCTGCCCGCCAACGCGGAACGGCTGGCTTGGATTTCCGGCTTCACGGGCTCGGCAGGCAGCGCCATCATAACACCGACGCAGGCTGCGCTGCTGACGGACGGCCGCTACACACTGCAGGCCGGGCAGCAAGCTGATACGGACCATTGGTCCATCGTGCTCAATACCGAGACCGATCTGCCATCATGGATGTCCACCCATATTGAAACCGGCATGGTCATCGGCATTGATCCCTGGCTGCACGGTGCCAGCGAATTCGAGAGGCTGGAAAGAGCCGCTGAGAAAGCTGGGGCCAGCATCAAGGCCCTCGCAGATAATCCGCTTGACGCTGTGTGGCATGACCGCCCTGAGCCGCCGATGGGAAAGGTCCAAATTCACGATTTCAAGCTTGCCGGTCGCACCACGAGCAGCAAGCTGGAAGAACTGGAAGCGGCACTCGCCGCTGAGGGTGCGGATGGCTGCCTCATCAGCGACCCCACATCGGTCTCCTGGCTGTTCAACATCCGCGGGTCGGACGTCGCGCACACGCCGCTGGTGCTGGCCCACGCGCTGCTGCGCCGCGATGAATACCCACTGCTGTTCATCGACGATGACAAGCTCGACATTGAGGTACGCGCCTTCCTCACTCAGGTGGCAGACCTGCGAGACCCGAACCAACTGGCCGACGAGTTGGGACATAACAGCGACGGTCGCTCCATTATGCTGGACCCGAACTCGGCGTCCGTTGCGTTGTCGAAGATCATTGAAGATGCCGGTGGCGCAGTTGTCGCCAAACGCGACCCGGTCATCCTGCCCCGGGCCATCAAAAACGACGCGGAAATTGAGGGCTCTCGCCGTGCCCATCTGCAGGATGGCGCTGCCGTTTGCACTTTTCTCCATTGGCTCGACACACAATCCTACGGCTCGGTGGACGAGATTGAGGCCGCCGCGCGGCTCGAGGATTTTCGTCGCAAGCAGGGCGAGAAATCTGGCCTCGAACTGCGCGACATATCTTTCGATACGATCTCGGGCAGCGGCCCGCACGGTGCCATCGTCCACTACCGCGTGGACGAAAACTCCAACCGCACGCTGCAGGAGGGCGAGCTGTATCTGGTGGATTCCGGCGGCCAATACGAATGCGGCACGACGGATATTACCCGTACAGTCGCCATCGGCACACCACCGCCTGCCGCCAAACGCGCATTCACGCTGGTGCTGAGGGGCCATATTGCCGTCGCGGAGGCACGCTTTCCCACCGGCACACGCGGTGTAGATATCGACGTGCTGGCTCGCAATGCGCTGTGGCAAGCGGGCATGGACTACGGCCACGGCACGGGCCACGGCATCGGCTCGTATCTCTCGGTTCACGAAGGGCCGCAGAACATATCGCGACGCGGCATGGAGCCGTTCAAAGCGGGTATGATCGTCTCCAACGAGCCGGGCTACTACCGCGAAGGTGAATTCGGCATCCGCATCGAGAACCTCGTTCTGGTGCACGAGGCGCAGACAATCGAAGGCGGCGACAAGCCAATGCTTGGCTTCGAGACACTAAGCTTCGCGCCCATCGACCTGCGGTTGGTGGATGCGGACCTGATGCACGCATCAGAAATCGCTTGGTTGAACAGCTACCACGCCCGCCTCTTCGATGAATTGGCCGAACACGTCTCGCCGGACGTTCGAAACTGGCTTCGCGAAGCAACCCGCCCCATTTAGACGGACGCGATCTACAAGCCCGCCTGTCGCAACAGCAGCAGCACGGCAACGCCACCAAACACGGCGATCAGAAAATGCAGCCGTAGGCCCATGGCAAAGGCGGCTGCCAGGGCAAGCCATTCCGCAGGCCCGCCGTTTATGGCAGCTGGCACCACGAGCGTTGTCATCACCGCAACAGGCACGGCTTCTAGCGCTGCTTCCACGCGATAGGGAATGGGCTCGAACCGCGCGAGGATATAGTGACCGGCGAGCCGGTTGACCAATGTCACCGCGCTGCCCACCAGCACGACGAGCACGAGATACCAGTCGACCATCGCGCTCATCCGGGCTTGCCTTTCGGCTTGGCGAGCGCCGCTGCCAGCACCATGCCCGCCACACCACCGGCGGCAATGTGATAGGGCGAGCCCAGCGTTTGATAGGTCACGCCGCAGGCAAGCGCGCTGGTGATGCAGATCGCGGCAGCATTCGGCTTGGCACGAAAACCCATCACCAGAAGCATGAAATAGATCGGCACCAGCATATCGAGACCGATGGCGCCCGGGTCAGTGATCAACGCGCCGAAGCCGATCCCTACAGCGGTGGCGACCAGCCAGACAACATAGAGCACAGCCGCGAGCCCCATGTAGTAACCCCAACTGAGTTGCCCCACTTGCTCCTCCCGCCGAAGGCCCGTGGCGAGCGAAATGTCCTGCAGCAGGAACATAGCCGCGATCATCTTGCGCTTCGGCAACGGCTCCAGCTTGCGACCGATGGCAGCGGAATAGAGCACCAGGCGGAAGTTCACGGCGAAAATCGCCAGCGCGATCGCCCATAGAGGGGCGGATAATCCGTAAAGCTCCCACATCACGATCTGGCTAGCGCCTGCGAAGAAGAGCACGCTTTGCAGCATGGTTTCGATGGCGCCGCCGCCGCTCTTCATCGCCAGCGCACCCACCACCAGCCCGTAGGGAAACACGGACGGCACAAACGGCAAACTGTCGCGGACACCTTGCGCAAACTCAGTGCGTGGTGGCGATACCGTGCTGACGGTCAAGCCCGTTTCGCCGTCAGTTTGCGGATCGTGTCTTCCAGCCGCTTGGGATCATGGATGCCCAGAAACCCGATCTTCTCGATATAGCTCTTGCCCTTGCTGCCCGTCCGCCGCTCTTCGGTGAAAAAGAGATTGCCCGTCCCGTTGGGCCGCGAGGTGCGGGTGATATTGCCGATAGATCCGATACTCCATGAGCGCAGCATCTGCGACGGGAACTGCCGCAGGATCAGCACCCGCTGATCGGTGAGCGCATAAATGCTCGACCGCGCCACCTGCAACTTCCAGATCGGGCTCAGCACCAACCCCGCCCCGATCAAAATAAACGGGATGCCGAAGGATGCGAACGCGATATCGTCCCAGCTTGTTGCTCCTGTGGCGAACAGCACCGCACCGCTCCAGAACAGCGAGAATGCGAAGAAGGGTATGCCAAAGACAAGGATGGGCAGTGCCTTGAAGAAGTAAGGCCGCAGCGAAAGCGGGCGGTCCGCCCAGAGCAAATGTTCGTCTTCCGCCAATTCCTGTTCGATCCGCTCACGCGGATCGGTCATCGGCACCTTCTGAAACAGCCCGAACATCTCTGCTCCCTACGCGCTGGCCACGAGATCGAGCCAGGCCTGCTCGTCCAGCGTTCTTACGCCGAGTTCAGCAGCCTTTTTCAACTTTGAGCCCGCCTTCTCGCCCGCCACAAGCAGGTCGGTCTTGGCGGAAACAGAACCAGAGACCTTCGCTCCTAGCCGCTCCGCAACCGCCTTCGCCTCGCTGCGGGTCGTTTGCTCCAGCGTGCCGGTGAAGACGATGGTTTTGCCAGCCACCGGCGAGGACGATGCCACCTGCTCGGCCTCCTTCAGGTTCACCTCTCGTAACAGAGCATCCACGACGTTGCGTCGGTTCGGGTCGGCCATGAAATCGACGAAAGCGGCGGCGGCGGTAGTACCAAAGCCATCGATGTCGACCATCTCTGTCCATGCTTCGCCATCGCGGTCCTGCGCCGCTTCAGCAGCGGCGAGCAGCGTCTCCACATCGCGGTAGTGGCGAGCGAGCAGCTTGGCGTTCCCCTCGCCGACATGGCGAATGCCGAGAGCGAAAAGGAACCGATGCAGGTCAATCTCGCGCCGCTCGTCAATCGCATCGAACAGCTTATTGGCGGAGGTCTTGCCGTAACCGTCCCGGTTCTCCAGCCGCTGGAGTGACCGCTTGTCCCGCTCACGCAGGGTGAAAATATCGGCCGGGTTCATCACCATGCCCAACTCGTGAAACAGTTCGGCCTGCTTTTCGCCGAAGCCGTCGATGTCAAACGCGTTGCGCGACACGAAATGCTTGATTCCCTCCACCGCCTGCGCCGGACAGATGAAGCCGCCTGTGCAGCGGCGCACGGATTCTTGCTTCCCCGTTTTTTCATCTATCGGACGGATCGCCGGGCTGCCGCAGGCTGGGCAATGGGTGGGGAACTCGTACGGCGCATCCGCCACCCGCTTCGACAAATCGACATCCATCACTTTCGGGATCACATCGCCGGCGCGGTATATGGTGACCGTGTCGCCCTCGCGCAGATCGCGACCGTCCCGGATCGGCTCGCCGTTGGAGCCGACGCCCGCGATATAATCCTCATTGTGGAGCGTCGCGTTGGACACAACGACGCCGCCCACCGTAACCGGCTCCAGCCGCGCTACCGGTGATAGCGCACCCGTGCGACCGACCTGAATTTCGATTTCTTTCAGAATCGTTGTGGCGATCTCAGCCGGGAATTTGTGAGCAATCGCCCAGCGCGGCACGCGCGATGCGAAGCCAAGGCGGCCCTGCAGCGCGAGATCATCCACCTTGTAAACGACGCCGTCGATATCGTAGTCGAGCGTCGCCCGCTCCTGTTCGATCAACCGGTAATGCTCGATCAGCGCATCCACGGTCTCTAACCGCTTCGTCAACGGATTGGTGACGAAACCCCACCGCTCCATCTGCTCGATCATGCCAAACTGCGTGTCCTGCGGCAGCGCGCTCACCTCTCCCCAGGCATAGGCGAAGAAGCGCAGTGGTCGTGATGCCGTGATGCGGCTGTCCAACTGGCGCAGCGAACCCGCAGCCGTGTTGCGCGGGTTGACGTAAAGCTGCTTGCCCGCAGCCTCCATCTCCGCGTTCAGTGCGGCGAAATCTTCCTTGCCGATATACACCTCACCACGAATTTCCACAGTATCCGGAATATCGCCTCCGGTGAGCTGGCGCGGAATATCCCGAACGGTACGGGCGTTGGCGGTGACATTCTCCCCCACCTGCCCGTCGCCCCGCGTGGCCGCTGAGACGAGTTCGCCGTGCTCGTAACGCAGTGCCAAGGACAAGCCATCAATCTTCGGCTCCGCAGTGAAGGCCAGTGGCTCCCCATCCTTCCAGTTCAGAAACCGCTGAACGGAGGCTACGAAATCGGCCACATCACCGTCGTCAAAGGCGTTATCGAGCGACAACATCGGCACTTTGTGCGTGATCTTGTCGAACTTGCTCTGGACGGGCGAACCGACATTGTTCGAGGGTGAATCATCGCGCACCAGATGGGGAAAGCGCGCTTCGATGGCCGTGTTGCGCTTCCGGAGCGCATCATATTCGGCGTCGCTGATCGTCGGCGCATCGTCATTGTGATAGCGCGTGTCGTGCTCTCCGATCTCGCGAGCCAGCGCCTCCAACTCATCTTTGGCCTGCGCCTCGCTCAGCTTGCGGGGCAGAATATTCCGAATGGCTTCACCGCTCATGATGCAAGCAGCCTCGCCGCGGCGGCCCGTGCTTCGTCTGTCACCTGTGCGCCGGACAACATGCGGGCGATCTCCTCAAGACGTTCATCACCACCAATGGGTCGGACATTCGTTTCCACGGTCTCATCACCGCCCTTCGCGATCAGCAGATGCGATTTCGCCCTTGCAGCAACCTGGGGGGCGTGGGTGACGGAGAGAACCTGCACGTGCTGCGCCAGCTGGGCCAACCGTCCACCGATCGCATCGGCGACAGCACCTCCGACACCGGTATCAATCTCATCAAAAACAAGCGTGGGCGCGGAGCCACGGTCGGCCAGCGCAACCTTGAGCGCTAGCAGGAAGCGGGAGAGCTCACCGCCTGATGCCACTTTCATCATCGCCCCGGGGCGCGTGCCGGGGTTGGTCTGAACGTGGAATTCGATCGTATCGCATCCTTCTGATGTGATGTCGTAGGGATCGGCAGTCTGGGCCACAAAAAAGCGGGCCTGTTCCAGCTTCAGGGCGGGGAGTTCCTCCATCACCCGTGCCGACAACTGCTCGCCCGCTGCCTGGCGTGCTGCGCTCAAGTCCATGGCCAGTGACTTGACCTCGTCATGGGCTTGCGCTGCCTCTGTTTCGAATTCTGACAGCCGCTCCTCGCCTGCATCAAGATCGGCCAGATCCTGTGACAGTTGCGCCGCATGCGCAGCCAGCCCTTCCACCGGCACATTGTATTTTCGGGAGGCGGCGCGGAGTGCGAACAGACGCTCTTCGGCATTTTCCAATTCGCGCGGATCGAATTCCGACAGGCGAAGGGCGTGCTGGAGTGACTCTTCCGCTGCGGAAAGACCATCGATCGCGGTGCCAAAGGCTTCGATGGCTGTGTCCAGCAACCCCGGTGCAGCATCCGCCTTACGTTCCAATTTGCGCATGGCATTGACCAGCGTCGGCATGGGCGACGCCTGACCGGCCAACACTTCGTAAGCCTCGTCGATATCTGTTGCGATTTTCTCGGCTGCCATCATGGTCTGGCGGCGACCGGCCAACTCCTCTTCCTCACCCTCTTGAGGCGACAGAGCGGTCAATTCCTCCACGCTGGCGCGCAGATAATCTGCATCACGGGCAGCCTTCTCAACACGAGCCTTCAGTGCATTCAGCTCACGCACCTTCTCGCGCCAATTGCCATGGGCAACACGTACCTGCTCAACCTGGTGCTCCAATCCACCAAAAGCATCCACCAGATCGCGGTGGGCGGCAGGGTCAACCATTGCTCGCTCTTCATGCTGGCCATGGATTTCCACCAGATGCCGCCCAATGGAACGAAGTTGGCTGACACTGACCGGTCGATCGTTGATCCATGCGCGGGTCCGGCCGTCGGCGCTCTGGGTTCGCCGCAAAATGACCCCCTCGCTGCGGCTGTCACCGACAAGATCATGCTCTTCCAGGGCTGCGAAAATACCGTGATCCGGCGGCACGTCGAAGATCGCCGAGACCTGTCCTTGATTGGCCCCGACGCGGACAAGATCGCCATCACCGCGCGCGCCAAGCGCCAGTGACAGCGAGTCCAGCAAGATGGATTTGCCTGCCCCTGTCTCACCGGACAGCACGGCAAGACCCGGCCCAAAATCGATATCGAGCGAGCGGATCAGAACGATGTCTTTAATCGAAAGGGCTGCGAGCATGGGAGGGTCAACACACGGTCCGGCCTTGAGCATATCCATCTTCGATGGAAACGCTCCAGTTTTTTGTTTGCGCTCACGCTGTCGGCATATGGCCTTCTCTACGCGAGTGCGGCGCGTCCGCGCCGGGTCGGCGCTTGCCTCCCTCGCGGTTCAAACAGAGTTTGACTCGCTCTGGTGTATTTAGCCCATCGCGCCGTGAAACAAAACGACAACATGGTCGCCGTCACAACTAATGCGATGATCCGCCCCGTCTTTCGGCGGTCGATAGATCAGGCAGCGCGGCCCGTGATCAAACGGCCAGCGCGGGAAATCCAGGACCCCTGGTTCTCGAGCGGGCGCAGACCGCCCTTCTCAAGCAGCGTATAGCTGTCCTTATACCACTGGCTTTCCGGAAAGTTGTGGCCCAGCACGGCCGCCGCCGTCTGCGCTTCGGATTGCAGACCAAGTGCGTAATAACTCTCCGTCAGACGCGCCAGTGCCTCTTCGACGTGGCGTGTGTCTTCATACTGCTCAACCACCGTCCGGTAGCGGTTGATGGAAGCCAGGTATTCACGGCGCTCCTGATAGTAGCGGCCCACCAGCATCTCCTTACCGGCCAGCTGGTCCTTCGAGACGCGCATCTTGCGCTTGGCATCCTCAACGTATTCGCTCTCAGGATAGCGCTCCACCAGATTGCTCATCGCATTGTAAGCTTCACGGGCATTCTTTTGATCCCGCGTGACATCGTTGATTTGACGGAAATGCGACATGCCAACGAGATAGAGTGCATAAGGCGCTTCCGGATTGGACGGATAAAGTTGCACGAAGCGTTTGCCGCGCGCGATCGCCTCCGGATATTCGGCTGACCGATAGGCCAGATAAGTGGACATCACGCCCGCTTTTTTGGCGTAACTCGAATAGGGATGCTGACGGTCAATCTTGGCGAATTTTTTCTTCGCTTCCGACGTGTTGCCAGCGTCAAGGTTCGCTAGCGCTTCGTTATACGTCTGGTCGGCAGGCACTGTCGGATCGACATAGGCGTTGATCTCTTCGTCCTTGGCACACCCTGCGAGACCGACTGCGAGAGCAACCGCGAACAACAAACCCGAAGAGCGAAGAACCATGTTTCCCACCATACGATATCCGACCTCATCGCGGCCTAGACGCCCCGTCCCGACCACGAAGGCGGAGCTAGAGAATTTCTATACCCCGAACGCTACCGCGCCAAGACTTCCGCCGCACTGCTGAGCGTTGAATCGTGCATTTTCAAGGCAGTGCTTAACGGCGAATGACAGATCGAAATGCTGTTGCACAAATACCCGTCATTCAGCCGGGCAGAGTGTGAAAATCAGGACTTGTCAGCGCTGTAAGCTGCTGCGCTAACGGCAACCAGTTCCACCCGACCGGCAGGACGACCGGCCTCACGCGACACGGTTTCGCCGTCGGTCCATTCGTAATTGGCTTCGTCAGAAAGAAGTTTCTCGAGCGCCAGAGCGTTCAGGCGGTGGCCGCCGCGATAGGATTTATAGGTACCGAGGAAAGGCGCCCCGGCG
>JBCCRF010000106.1:0-8970 GCA_039208305.1 Pseudomonadota bacterium | reverse complement strand
CGGAAATCTACCTTCTTGCCGTTGTGATCGGTCAGCGCACCATTATCCATCACCTGCAAAAGGATGTTGAACAGATCGGGATGCGCTTTTTCGATCTCGTCCAGCAGCAACACGCAATGCGGGTGCTGATCGACACCGTCGGTCAGCAGACCACCCTGATCAAAGCCAACATAGCCTGGAGGCGCGCCGATAAGCCGAGAAACGGTATGCCGCTCCATGTACTCCGACATGTCGAAGCGCAGCAGTTCCACCCCGAGCGTATCGGCCAGTTGCTTTACGACCTCGGTCTTACCGACACCTGTGGGGCCGGAGAATAGGTAGGAGCCGATCGGCTTGTTCGGCTCACGCAAACCGGCACGAGCCAATTTGATGGCCGATGAAAGAGCGTCGATCGCCTTGTCCTGCCCGTACACCATGCGTTTCAGCTGCTCGTTGAGGTTTTTCAGAACCTCGGCATCGTCCTTCGACACGGTCTTGGCCGGAATGCGCGCCATGGTGGCAATGGTGGCCTCGATATCGGCGGTGCCCAGAGTCTTCTTGCGCTTTTCTGCGGGCAGCAGCATCTGGCTGGCGCCGGTTTCGTCGATCACGTCGATCGCCTTATCCGGCAGCTTGCGGTCATTGATGTAGCGCGATGACAGTTCGACCGACTGGATAATGGCGTCATTGGAGAACTTCACGTTATGGAAGTCTTCAAAATAGGGCTTCAGCCCCTTCATGATCTCGATCGCATCCGGGATGGACGGCTCGTTGACGTCGATCTTCTGGAAGCGACGCACCAACGCGCGATCCTTCTCAAAGAACTGGCGGTATTCCTTGTAGGTCGTGGAGCCGATGCAGCGGATCGTGCCGCCGGACAGCGCCGGCTTCAGCAGGTTCGACGCGTCCATCGCACCACCGGAGGTGGCGCCAGCACCGATGACGGTATGGATCTCGTCGATGAACATGATCGCGCCGTCGGTCTCCTCGATCTCCTTCACGACCTGCTTCAGCCGCTCCTCGAAATCTCCGCGATACCGCGTGCCGGCGAGCAGCGTGCCCATGTCGAGAGAGTAAATTGTAGCGTCCAGAAGGACCTCCGGCACGTCCTTATCAACAATGCGCTTTGCGAGACCTTCCGCGATGGCGGTCTTACCGACTCCCGGGTCACCCACGTAAAGCGGGTTGTTCTTGGATCGGCGGCAGAGCACCTGAATAGTGCGGTTCACCTCCTGCGTGCGCCCGATCAGCGGGTCCACTTTGCCGTCCACGGCCTTCTGGTTGAGATTGACGCAATAGGCTGCCAGAGCTTCGCCCTTCTTTGGCAGGTCGCCGCCTTCGCCGTCCTGCATGGCATCGGGATTCACGCCTTCGACCGGCCGCGATGACGACGCACCTGGACGCTTGGCGATGCCGTGAGAAATGAAGTTGACGGCGTCGTAGCGGGTCATGTCCTGCTGCTGCAGGAAATATGCAGCGTGACTTTCGCGCTCAGCGAATATGGCGACAAGCACGTTGGCGCCGGTAACCTCTTCACGTCCAGAGGATTGCACGTGGATCACCGCGCGCTGGATAACGCGCTGGAAGCCTGCGGTGGGTTTCGAGTCCTCCAGTGTGTCTGTCACGAGATTGGACAGTTCGGAATCGATATACTCCTGCAGATCGTCAGCCAGTTTCTGCGTGGATACGTTGCAGGCGCGCAGTACGGCGGCAGCGTCCTCGTCTTCCACCAACGCGAGAAGCAGGTGCTCCAGCGTTGCGTATTCCTGATCGCGATCGTTAGCGAAAGTGAGCGCGCGGTGAAGCGCGTTTTCAAGGCTGTCGGTAAAGCTGGGCAATAGCTTGCGTCCCGTTCTTGAGTGCCGCCTCGCAGAAGCGCGGGACGGTCGAGGTCGAAACCCCTATTTCTTTTCCATTACGCATTGCAGCGGATGCTGATGTTTGCGCGCGTGATCCATCACTTGAGTCACCTTGGTTTCGGCAACTTCGTAGGTATAGACCCCGCATTCGCCGACGCCGTTTTGATGCACATGAAGCATTACCTGCGTCGCCTGTTCGATGTTCATCTGAAAGAAGCGGGCGAGAACCTCGACGACAAACTCCATCGGCGTAAAATCGTCATTGAGGAGCAGAACGCGATACAGGCTCGGCTTCTTCAGCTTGGGTTTGGTTCGTGTAATGACGCCGGTATCGTTTCCCGTGCCGCCATCACCATCGTCGCCCATGTTGTCGTCACCACCGGCAAGGCGGATATCGAACCGGGCGTCTTGAAGAATGATGTCTTCTGATTTCATTGCGTTTTCGACAGTCGGTTGGGAGGCTTAGAGATGGCGCGCACGGTTTCGGGAAGGCAAATGGCGATCAGGAAAGGCGGCGTTCTGTTGTTGCGAATATAGGGCTTGCTTTCTCGAGTTTAAGCCCCTCCCGCCCCAACCATCAACAGCCACGGCCATACGTGCGACAACGTCGTAAATGCAGCCTACAAGCCAAGCCATTTTCTACAATTTCGTTTCGCCGTTTAAGTTTCTGGCAACCACGACGATTTACCTCTTAGACCCGCGATGGTGCGTTTTAGTGCTCCATCGCGTGTTAACCCAAAGGGCTGCCGAGTATGGGTGGTCCCAATATCGAGGTTTTGTCGTGCGTACCGTTTTCGGATCGACTTCCGCCGCAGCCATGCGGCTTGTGTTCACCTGTTTGCTCTCCACTTTTCTCATCCTTAGCTTTCAGCTCGTGATGACCGCTGACGCCGAGGCGAAGCGCAAGAAAAAGGGCAACCCGCGCTATGCGGCCTATGTGGTGGACGCCAAGACCGGCAAGGTTTTGTTTTCCCGCAACGGCAATTCCCGGCGTTACCCGGCTTCGCTTACCAAGATGATGACGCTCTATCTCGTGTTTGAGGACATGAAGGCGGGCAAAATCTCCGGCAAGACGCGCTTGGTCATGACGCCCAAGGGCGCACGACAGGTGCCGTCGAAAATCGGCCTGCGCGCCGGTCAGTCCATCTCCATGAACCAGGCGGTGAAAGCGCTCATTACGAAATCCGCAAACGATGTGGCAACCGCCATCGGCGGCCAGCTCGCTGGTTCAGAAGCCGCATTCGCCCGCCGCATGTCTCGCAAGGCACGCCAACTCGGCATGAAAAGCACAACCTTCAAGAATGCCAATGGCCTGACGGCCCGCGGTCAGATCACAACAGCGGCTGATATGGCGAAGCTCGGCATGGCCCTGCGCGAGCATTTTCCGCGCAAATATAAGCTCTTCTCCACACGTGTATTCAAGCTCGGCAAGCGCCGCTACGGCAACCACAACAAGCTGCTGGGTCGTGTACGCGGTGTGGATGGTATCAAGACGGGTTACACCCGTGCATCCGGTTTCAATCTCGTGACGTCCGTGAAGACTGGCGGTCGCAGCATTGTAGCTGTTGTCATGGGTGGCCGCACTGGCCGTTCCCGCAACGCCCACATGCAGCAACTCATCCGGCGCCATCTGCGCAAAGCGAGCCGTGGTAAGCAGCGTCGTGTTATCGCCCGCGCTACACGAGCCACTCGTGCGAAGGTTGCGACGACCAAGAAGGTTGTGGTCGCCAAGCGTGTCACCCCGACGCCGAGCCCGCTCACCGCCCGGTCCGCTGCCCGTAGCCCCCAACAACAGATTTCCAACCGTATCGCGACCGCTCATTCAGCAGCAGGCGCCAAAGCCGTGGAAATTGCCGTGGTGAACAACAAGCTGAAGAAACTTGCGGGTGGTGCGCGTCCGGTTCCGGTACTGCGCAAAACACTTCCGTCCGACGCCGTGCAGTCAACCGACCAAGTCAAAACGGCCGCGACCCCTACCCCAACCGGCTGGCAGATTCAGATAGCGGCTGCGCCAAACCGCGAGAAAGCTAACGATATGCTCGACCGCACGCAACGCAAGCACCGCTGGTTGCTGGGCAAAAACGGCAAGAGTCTGCAGCCCGTCCGGCTCGGCAGTGGCGAAGTGCTGCACCGCGCCCGCTTCACCGGTTTCGGCTCGCAGCGTTCAGCCCGCCGCGCCTGCTCCTTCCTGAAGAAGAAGCGCCAAGCCTGCATCGCGGTAAAGGGCTAGTTCAGCCGTTCACCGTCCGCGCCGGACGTGTGTTTGTCCGGCGTCTCACAATGTCCCGTTAGTATTGCGTTTGAGGACTTTACCCATGGCTCCGCAGAAGAACATCCTTCGCCTCGTTGATTTTGGCCGCAAGAAAAGTCGATCCCCCGCTGTCGGGGTGGGCGGTCTTCATCAATCGCCGATGAGCAGCCTTGATTTCGTCGACGCCAGCCCCCGCAGCAAGCCCCAGCACCTCATAGGCCTCCTGTTTGCCCATGGGTCCCGCGCCAGGCGCGCCGCCCTGCCCCGCACCGGCATCGCTCTCTCCGTCTTCACGCCACGCGGCAAAACGGCGGTCAAGATACGCGTCTAGGAGCGCGAGCGACTCGCCGTCGTCGACGACTTCACTGCGAAGATCGAGCAGTTCCCCCTCCTCCATCTCGTCGAGAATGGCACCCTCGTGTCGACCGACGAGCACGATGCCGTTCATCTCGCCCGTGTCGTGATCGAGCTCCATTTCAAGCGCGGCAGACCGGACGGAGGATTTCGATGGGCCGGATGATGAGCCGCCACCGGTCATCGGCGTGACGCCGCCCCAGCGCCGCCAAAGCGCCGCGCCACCCATCAGGCACATGATGCCGAAGCCGACACGGCCCAGAAGCATCGCGCCGCCCCCAATGACGAATAGCGTCACGGGCAATGCGCGACGGATAATGATCGCCAGCTGCGCAGCGGGCACGGCGACGAAGAGCACCAACGCAATCAGCGTGATCGCAATCAGCCCGGTTATAAAGTTCATTTTAGCTGCTCCAACAGCGCCTGTGCGCCCTTGTCTCCCCTCGCGCGAGCATCTTCCAACGCCGCGCGACCGCCGCTTACGAAGCGGGCAACAGCCTTCAGCAGGTCGGCCAGCCGTGCCGCGCTGCCCGGGCCGAAACGCATAAATGCACCGCCGGACAGCCGCGCGATCTCACGGAAGGTGCGTTCGGCATTGCCGTCATGGCCTTCCTGAAACATGAAACACGGTACGCCGAGCAGCTTAAGCTGCCCTGCCCGATGGCAGAGCGTGTCAGGATTCTCTTCCATCGCATCGCCAACGAAGACGAGCGCATCGACGCGTGAACGGTCCGGGCTTTGCGGGTTCTTCTTTCCCGCCTCCTTCACGGCATGCGCGAGAACCTTGCCGATCTGCGTCTGGCCGCCGCGGGTGTCGATGCCGGTCATCAGATCGCGCAGAGCGGCAGGCCGCGTGACCCATTTGGACGCGCGGCATTCGCCATAGCCGCGGAAATAGACCAGCTGGACGTCCAGCCCGCCAGTGTCTTCCACAACGTTGAACATTTCCGCCTGAATTTTCTGCGCCTCGTCCCAGGTGTGCCCGCGGCTCATGGTGGCATCGAGCGCAAAAATGAGGCCGCCTGCCCCGTCACCCCGGTTTTTGAGCTTGGAAGCGGCCTGCAGAAAGGTCGAAATATCGGTCTTGGACGAGATGGCAGGCGCGCTGCCAGATCGTTTGTCCGGGGGCGTCGCAGGTTTTTTCGGTGTGATGTCACGGTTCATGCCGGAATAAGTGGGCTGCAAAAAGCGTCATGACAAGCTGTCAGATGTCGCGGTTCCCCTTTTGACGTGACAATAATGTTCATCGCGCTTGGGCTGTTGGTCTACCTGCCTTCGCTGCGCAGGCGCGGTGCATTTACGACGTGTCGGCAACCGCCTCCCTCGTGATCAAAACCAGAGTTTTGACCGCTTCATGCGAATATATCAGGCATCTCTACAGGCTCTGCTGAGCGCTGGAGCCATTGTTTGCGCGCATCGGCGCGCTGCTTTCCAGCGTCATCCACGGGCAGGCGTAGCATTGTAATGAGATTACGGATTTCCAGCCGCGCTGAGCGGTGAGAACGTGACGCGCGCTCAGTGAGGCCAAGGTCTGTAATATTATCCAACGCCGTCAGACCTTTGGGAAAATACTCGCGGTAGGCGACCCGCTCCGAAATGCCATCCGCAACGCGGAAACCAAGCCGCAGCGAAAGTTCCTTAACGCAAGCATGGAGGTTTTGCTGGTTGCGCGATCCAATGAAGCCCAGACGGTTGCGCACAACGATCCAGTCCAGCAGGCCATTATCGGCCATGCGGCGCTGGCGACGCGCCTCACGGACCATCATGGCATAATGGGAGACATCGATGATCTCCAAGGTCTCGCCATCGACACGTCCCAGCACATCGAAATCTACGAAACTGTCATTCATAGGCGTCACGAGCGTGTCGGCCATAGAATGCGAAAGTCGCATAAGGTAATTGTCGGAACCTGGCGTATCAACAACCACAAAATCGTGACTATCTTCGACATCGGAAACCGCCCGAACGAACGAAGCGAAATCTTCGCTTTCTGCCTCTCGTCGCGAGTCCTCTCGCGCCATGTCGAAGCGGAAATGGCTGGGCAGCTCCAAATCGACGCCGTGGGTCTGCGAGAAGTTGCGCCGGTTCTGCACGTAGCGGGTCAGCGATTTCTGCCTCGTGTCGAGATCGATGGTGGCGACGCGGAAGCCTGCCTTCAACAGCGCCACAGTAATGTGCATCGCGGTCGTCGTTTTGCCGGAACCGCCCTTCTCATTGCCGCACACGATGACATGCGCATTGTCTCTGCGCCGCTTGGCGGGCCCGTTCGCCACATCGAAGGAGACCACTTTACCGGTCAACATCGTCCAATTTCCCCATCCGAGACCCGCCCAAGGTCCTTTCCCAACGTCACGTCTTGCAACGCTGACCATGACCATAACGCTGCAATGCTGCGAGACTAGCTAACGTGGCTGCGCTTGGGGGCTTTGATGAACGACAGGGTTAACCGGCGCTCTACAGCAGACCGAGATCGGCCAATTCGTTCTGTAACTCTGCGGGAAGCGCGGTCTCGCCGGCTTGCAGGTCCGGCGGAGCATCGGCTTCCGCCAAATAACGCCAGCCCTGAAACGGCCTACGAGGTACCCAACGTGTGGGGATCAGTTCACCTGCTAGATGCAGACGGCAGCGACGAATGCCATCTGCGCTGGTGAAGGGCTCAATATTAGTCAAAGTTTGCCGGGCCTGAACGTGCCCCTTGATAACCCAATAGAGCGATCCACCATCCAGCAACTCATCAATGCGCTTAGGTACCATTCGGGTGGTATGGAAGCTTGTACCTGTGCGCTGTCTGTGCGCGACGAAGCGCTGCAGATCTTCAAGGCTTTCTGTACCAACGCTGAGTTTGAGAATGTTGAGCGGCATCAGTCGGCCTTTTGGGCTTCCACCCGCATCGCAAACTGTCCTGCGGAGGCCTGCGCGTCCTTGGCGATTGCGATGTCTCGCACTGTGCCGTCAGTGGGTGCGACCACCGCGTGTTCCATCTTCATCGCTTCGACGGCAAATAGCATGTCGCCTTTCTCCACCTCATCACCATCAGTCACGGTGAGCACGATGATGCGACCATGCATGGGAACCTTCACAGAGCCATCGGTCGCGTCGCTCTCATCTTCTTCCAACGACCAAACCGAAGGTTTGACGGTCACCTGCCGCCCCGCCGAGAGCGCATAGATTGTCGCTCCGTCTCGGGCGATGAAGACCGAGGGATCGGCATTCACCCACGTCTCGCCATCGTCGGAAACCGAGAGCCCGCTCGTTTCGTGTCGAACCCGCAAATCGAGCGGTTTGCCATCGACCTCCACGCGCAACGGTGTTTCGCGGACGCCGGAAAGCTGAAAGCCGTCACGTGCGCCCCAAGGCGATTTAGAGTTCGTTTTGCCAAGTTGCATGGCATCGACCGCAGCTGCCACAAGCGACAGGCCAGTGTCGTCGACAGCGGTCAGCGGCGCCAGATTGCGGTCGATCAACCCGGTGTCGAAGTGGCATGCAACGAAGCGGCCATGTTCGAGGAGACGGACGAGGAAAGCGGCGTTCGTCTGAGGTCCGGCGATCCGCAGCTGCTTCAATCGCGCCGCCAGCAGACGCAGCGCCTCCGCCCGGTTAGGGCCATGAGCGATAATTTTAGCGATCATGGGATCGTAGAAAGCGGTGACCTCATCGCCAGCCTCCACACCCGTATCGATGCGAATCTCACCGTCGTCATCGCCAAAATCAGCTGCGATCAGCTTGCCGGTGGATGGCAAAAAGCCGCTTGAGGGGTCTTCGGCATAGAGCCGAGCTTCGACAGCATGGCCCGAGATCGAGAGTTCATCCTGTGATTTCGGCAACGCCTCCTTGGAGGCGATGCGCAGCTGCCACTCCACCAAATCGACGCCGGTAATCGCCTCCGTCACTGGGTGCTCTACTTGAAGACGCGTGTTCATCTCCATGAAGTAAAACGAATTTTCACCGAGATCTCCAGAGACGATGAACTCCACGGTGCCTGCACCGACATAACCCACCGCCGCCGCCGCGCGACATGCCGCCTGCCCCATCGCTGCGCGCAGATCGTCGGTCATGCCGGGCGCAGGTGCTTCCTCGATGATCTTCTGATGCCGCCTCTGGAGCGAACAATCGCGCTCAAACAAATGCACCACAGCGCCATGACAGTCACCGAAGACCTGCACCTCGATATGGCGTGGGTTCTCGATGAATTTCTCGATCAGCACATCGTCATTGCCGAAGGCGGAGTGCGCCTCGCGTTGTGCAGCCGAGAGCGCATCGTTGAATTCTGCAGGCTTCTCAACCTTGCGCATGCCCTTGCCGCCACCGCCAGCCACGGCCTTAATCAGCACCGGATAGCCGATCTCATAAGCCTTGCGGCGCAGCAGGTCCGGATTTTGGTTCTCCCCGTGATAGCCCGGCACCACCGGCACGTCGGCCTCTTCCATGATGGCCTTGGCACGGTCCTTCAGACCCATGGCGGAGATGGCAGAGGCTGGTGGACCGACGAAAATCAGCCCCGCTTCCTCTACCAGTGTCGCGAATTTG
>JBCCRF010000105.1:0-8984 GCA_039208305.1 Pseudomonadota bacterium | reverse complement strand
GCCAATGCCTCTGGCTTGAGGCGGTACCCTTCGCAAGCCAGGCACGGCTTGCGCGACATGTATTTCTCGATCTCCTCGCGCATCCACGACGAGTCGGTCTCCTTCCAGCGGCGCTCAAGGTTCCCGATCACGCCTTCGAATGGCTTTTTGGTTTTGTAGGTGCGCAGGCCGTCATCATATTTGAACTCGACGGCCTTCCTGCCGGTACCGAACAGAATGGCGGTCTGCGCGTCCGCCGAGAGCTTGTCCCAAGTATCGGTGATCTTGAAGCCGTAGACCTTGCCCAGCGCCGTTAGTGTCTGGGCGTAGTAGGGGGAGGGGGAGGACGATTTTGACCATGGGGCGATGGCACCCTTGTTGAGTGCGAGCGAGCCGTCCGGGACCACCAGCGTTTCGTCCATCTTTTGTTGTGAGCCCAGCCCGTCGCAGGTGGGGCATGCACCGAAAGGGTTGTTGAATGAGAACAGACGCGGTTCGACTTCCGGAATTGTGAAACCGGATACGGGGCAAGCGAATTTTTCGGAGAAGATTAACCGCTCGTGGGTGTCGTTCTTGGATTTGTTTTTGGAGCCCCCGGCAGCAGTTTCAGCTTCTGGTAGCGGTTTGTCTGCAAGTTCGGCAACCGCCATGCCGTCTGTCAGTCGCAGCGCGGTTTCCATGGAATCTGCAAGACGGGTCGCCATGTCTTCGCGCACCACGATGCGGTCCACCACGACGTCGATGTCGTGTTTGAATTTTTTGTCGAGGGCGGGAACGTCGGCAATTTCCATGAACTCGCCGTCAACCTTGACGCGCTGAAAGCCCTTCTTCTGGAGTTCGGCAAACTCTTTTTTATATTCACCCTTTCGGCCCTGAACGATGGGCGCGAGCAGGTAAAGACGGGTGCCTTCCTCCAGCGCCATAACCCGGTCCACCATCTGGCTGACCGTCTGGCTTTCGATGGGCAAGCCGGTGGCCGGCGAGTAGGGGACACCGGCTCGTGCGAAGAGCAGACGCATGTAGTCGTAGATTTCCGTCACCGTGCCGACGGTGGAGCGTGGGTTCTTCGATGTCGTTTTCTGCTCGATGGAGATGGCGGGCGACAACCCGTCGATCTGGTCCACATCCGGCTTCTGCATCATCTCCAAAAACTGGCGAGCATAGGCAGAAAGCGACTCAACATATCGGCGCTGACCCTCCGCATAAATCGTATCGAAGGCGAGCGAGGATTTACCTGAGCCGGAAAGTCCGGTCATCACGATGAGCGAGTCGCGCGGCAGGTCGATGTCGACATTTTTGAGATTATGTTCGCGCGCGCCGCGCACCGAAATATGCTTGTCGTCAAGTTTTTTGCGGGCGTTTTTTTTAGCGGCCATGTGTTGTCCTGCGTGAAAATCGGGCTGGGAGCGGCCCTCGTTAGAGCTACACCCGCGTCGGTTATTGCCGCAAGGCAGTGTCTGCACCTCAACGCAACAACACCCGAGCGCGTTGCCGCACCCTGAAGGTTGTACCACTTAAATGGAACATATAAAGAACAACGGCAGAAGCATGCGGCCAGAAAAAACGTGGACAAGACGGTTTGAGACGCGAAGCTGCCGCCGCGATGTGGTGATAAGAGAGGATAAGCGGAGCGAAGGCGTCCCGCGTGAAGGTTCAGGAGTGAGTTATGGCTGGTAGCGTCAACAAAGTGATTTTGGTGGGCAATCTGGGACGTGACCCGGAAATCCGGCGCACGCAGGACGGTAAGGCAATCGCCAACTTTTCCATCGCCACATCAGAAACATGGCGGGACCGAAACACCGGTGAGCGACGAGAGAAGACTGAATGGCACCGCATCGCCTGCTTCAACGATGGCCTCAACAAGGTCATTGAGCAATATGTGAAAAAGGGCACGAAGGTTTACATCGAAGGCCAGCTCCAGACCCGCAAATGGACGGACAATCAGGGCGTTGAGAAATTTACCACCGAGGTGGTTCTGCAGAATTTTACTGGCGTTCTCACCATGTTGGACAGCCGCAACAGCAGTGGCGACGGCGGCGGCGGATATGGTGGTGACAGTTTCGGCGGCGGTGGTGGCGGCGGACAGATCGGCGGGCCAAGCGGCGGCTATGGAGGTAGTGGCAACCAAGGCGGCGGCTTCCCTGGTGGCGGCGATATGGACGACGACATTCCGTTCTAGGAACACATTATGTCCGGTCTTTTCGAACGTCTAAAAGCCGATTGTGCCGATGAATGGTCCGCTTATGTGGATCATCCTTTCGTAGCCGGACTGGGCGACGGCTCACTGCCGTTTGCCAGCTTTCAGGATTACTTGAAGCAAGATTACCTGTTCCTCATTCAGTTCGCCCGTGCCTATGCGCTTGGGGTGTACAAGGGTCGCAATCTTACTGAAATGCGTGGCGCGCTTGATGGCTTGAAAGCTATCCTCGATGTGGAGATGGGTTTGCATGTGCGACTGAGCGACCGCTGGAACGTGTCCGCGCAGGAGTTGGAGCAGACGGTCGAGAAAAACGGGACCATCGCTTACACCCGCTTCGTGCTGGACGCAGGGCAGGCGGGCGATCTGCTCGATCTGTTTACCGCTCTTGCCCCGTGCATGATTGGCTACGGCGAGATCGGCAAAGGCCTTGCCGAAGCGGGCGCGGATGCGCACGACGCGACCTACGGAGAGTGGGTGCGAGAATACGCCTCTGACGAGTATCAGGTCGTGGCGCAGGGCGCGCGGGACAATCTTGATAAACTGGCCGAAACGCTGCTGACCGAAGCCCGCTACCCCCGTCTGCGGAAGCTTTTCGCAAAGGCATCGCTGCTGGAAGCGGATTTTTGGCAGATGTCCTGGGAAGTGCGGTGAAGCAGCGGCTTGTCCACATTGCCCTCGTCGTTACCGATTATGACGAGGCTATTGCCTTCTACTGCGAGAAACTCGGATTTGAGCTGCTAGCTGACGAAGAACAACCGGCGCAGCATAAGCGCTGGGTTCTGGTCCGCCCCAGAAATAGCGATGGTTGCTCAATCCTGCTGGCTAAAGCCCGTGACGGCCAAGAGCACGCTATCGGAAACCAATGCGCTGGACGTGTTTTCCTGTTCCTGGAAACCGATGATTTCCACCGGGATTACGAACGGTATCTGGCTTTAGGCATCGAATTCGTTCGTGAGCCCAAGACGGAAAATTACGGAACAGTTGCGGTGTTCACCGATCTGTATGGAAATCTTTGGGACTTGGTGCAGTTTGCCGATTGACCGCGATCATCGTAGCATCGCAGCCCCCCAGGTTTGCATCACGAAGTGCCTAATGATCATTCGTCATAGTCTACTGCCATTCGCTTTCATCGTATCGTCAACGATCGCTGCGAGCGCCGGCGGAGCCGTGGTTGAGAAGATTGACGCCATGCAGTCCGGTAATGGCACGTGGCGGTTCGATGTGACCGTCAGCCATGGCGATGAGGGCTGGGATCACTACGCCGATGCTTGGGAAGTGTTGGCGCCGGATGGGACCTTGCTGGCGCGGCGCGTTCTGGCGCATCCCCATGTGGATGAGCAGCCATTTACGCGGTCGAAATCTGGCATCAAGATACCCGACGACCTCGATCATGTGATGGTGCGCGCCCGCGACAGCGTTCACGGTTACGAGGGCGCGGCGGTTCGATACGATCTGAAATAGAGATCGCCTACATGAAAAGGCGATTCATCCCATCCGCGATGAATTGCACCGACAAGGCAGCCAGAATGATCCCGAAGAGACGGGTGATCACCATACCCGTTGTCTCGCCTAGAACCTTGTTGAGACGATCAGCCAACAGCAGCGCGAGATAAAGAATGAGGCCCACCGATACGATGATCGCGGCCAGCGTGCCGTATTGTGTGAGATCCGTGAAATCGCTCGACAGAAGAATGGCAGCGGAAATTGCTCCGGGTCCGGCGATCAGCGGGATCGCCAACGGAAACACGGCGATGGAGCGCAGTTCCTGCGCGCTGAGCGCCCGCTGCGCCTGGTCCTCCCGCCGCTCTTGCCGCTTTTCGAAAACCATCTCGAAAGCCGTGTAAAAAAGCAGCAAACCGCCGGCCACGCGGAAGGCGGGCAGGCTGATACCAAGGAGTTCCAGCAGCGGTGCGCCGATCACCATGAAGAGGAGAATGATGCCGATGCCCAGCAGGCTGCCGAACAGCGCAATCTTGCGCCGTGCCTCGCCGGACAGCCCGACTGTGAGCGCGAGAAAAATTGCGATCTGGCCCGGTGGGTCGATGGTGACGAAGAATGTCGCAAAGGCATTCAGCATCTGATCGGTGGTCATGTGGCGCGCCTCGGATGTGGGTCAATCCTTATCCCACTACGCCCACCGGTCCTTTGCGTCATGTCCAGCGAAGCTCCAAACCGCATTTGCCAACCGGTTTTTGTGACCTTCATCGGAACGAGCTCGGCGTTAGCTCTAAAGCTCTGAAATAAAGCAATAATTCATCCCCAATGAAACGCGCACAAATTGGTGCTGAGAAGGGCTTTGGTATAGGATGGAAGGACGGTTTCGGCATTGATTCTGCCGACAGGCGGAGAGACGACTTGGCCGACGAAAACGAAGACGATATCGGCAGCAACGCGACCGTCGGTTCCGGCGGGAACGGTGACGATACCGGTGACGGCGGTGCCATAACGCCTTCGCCGCACGAAAACATCTCCATCGTCGACGAGATGCGCCGCTCCTATCTTGATTACGCGATGAGCGTCATCGTGAGCCGTGCGCTGCCCGATGTGCGCGATGGCCTGAAACCTGTCCATCGCCGCATTCTCTACGCCATGTATGAAATGGGGCTCGACCACACCAAGCCCTACCGCAAGTCTGCCGCCGTGATCGGTGAGGTTATGGGCAAGTATCATCCCCATGGCGACGCCTCGATCTATGATGCGCTTGTGCGCATGGCGCAGGATTTCGCTATGCGCGAGATGCTGATCGATGGGCAGGGCAATTTCGGGTCTGTCGACGGCGATAAGCCAGCTGCCATGCGCTACACGGAATGCCGTCTGGCGCGCATTTCCGATGTTCTGCTGGACGATATCGACAAAGAAACAGTCGACTTTCAGGCGAACTACGACGGCTCACAGCGCGAGCCGATGGTGCTTCCCGCGCGCTGCCCCAATCTGCTCGTCAACGGTGCCGGTGGCATCGCCGTCGGCATGGCGACCAATATTCCGCCGCACAATCTGGGTGAGGTGATCGATGCCTGTCTGGCGATGATCGACAAGCCCGATATCGATATTCTCGAACTGATGGAGCACATCCCAGGACCAGACTTTCCCACAGGCGGCATGATCCTCGGTCGGGCCGGTATCAAGGCCGCCTACGAGACGGGTCGCGGCTCCATCGTTATGCGTGGCAAGACTGCGATTGAGCAGCTGTCGGGTGACCGCGAAGCGATTATCATCAACGAAATTCCCTATCAGGTGAACAAATCGTCGATGGTGGAGAAAATAGGCGAATTGGTTCGCGAAAAGCGTATCGAAGGCATTTCTGCAGTCCGCGATGAAAGCGACCGGCAGGGTTATCGCGTCGTGATTGAGTTGAAGCGGGACGCTGTCACCGACGTCGTGCTGAACCAGCTTTATCGCTTTACGCCGCTGCAGACCTCCTTCGGCTGCAATCTTGTCGCGCTGAATGGCGGCAAGCCGGAGCAGATGAACCTGGTGGACATGCTGCAAGCCTTTGTTGGCTTCCGTGAAGAGGTGGTCACCCGGCGCACGAAATTCCTTCTCAACAAGGTGCGCATTCGTGCCCACGTGTTGGTGGGTCTTGCGATTGCTGTTGCCAATATCGACGAGGTGATTGCGCTGATCCGCAACGCTCCCGATCCTGCGGCGGCACGCGCGCAATTGATGGAGCGTCGTTGGCCTGCGAAGGACGTGGCGCCACTCATCGCGCTAATCGACGATCCACGTCACCGCATCAACGAGGACAGCACTTACAATCTTTCTGAAGAGCAGGCGCGGGCGATCCTCGACCTGCGCTTACAACGTCTCACGGCGCTTGGCCGTGACGAGATCGCGGATGAGTTGAACAAGATCGGTGCGGAGATTGCCGACTATCTCGACATTCTCTCCAGTCGCGCCCGCGTTCAGGACATCGTGCGCACCGAGTTAAAAGAGGTGCGTGATGAATTTTCCAATCCGCGCCGTACAGAAATCGTCGATTCCGGATATGAGCACGACGACGAAGATCTCATCGCCCGCGAAGACATGGTCGTGACGGTCACCCATGGCGGCTACATCAAACGGGTTCCGCTAGCCGCCTATCGAGCTCAGGCGCGCGGTGGCAAGGGCCGCTCGGGTATGAAAACGAAAGACGAGGATTTCGTCACGCGCCTGTTCGTGGTGAACACTCACACACCTGTTCTCTTCTTTTCCACGCGCGGCATCGCCTACAAACTCAAGGTGTGGAAATTGCCGCTCGCCCAGCCGCAAGGTCGTGGAAAAGCGATGGTCAATCTTCTGCCGCTTCAGCCGGGCGAGACGATTACGACCATTATGCCGCTGCCGGAAGATGAGGATAGTTGGGATTCCCTCGACGTCATGTTCGCGACCACGATGGGTACGGTGCGGCGCAACAAGCTGTCGGACTTTGTTCAGGTCAACCGCAACGGCAAGATTGCGATGAAGCTGGATGACGAGAAGGAGGGTATCGTCGGCGTTGAAGTGTGCTCTCCCACTGATGACGTGCTGCTCACGTCGTCTGCAGGCCATGCCATCCGCTTTCCGGTGGAAGATGTACGGGTTTTCAACAGCCGCAATTCCGTGGGGGTGCGGGGTATTCGGCTTGGCGATGGTGAGCATCTTATCTCCATGGCCATCATGCGCGGCTTCGATGCAACGGCAGAGGATCGCGTGGCTTACCTAAAACGCGCCACGGCGGACCGGCGGGCGATGCAGTCTGAAGACGGAGATGATGCCGATCTGGACGTGGTTGCAGATGATGAAGACGTTGCCGATGCCGGTGCTCTGAGCCAGGAGCGCTACGTCGAAATGGGCGCAGCGGAGCAGTTCATTCTCACGGTGACAGACCAAGGTTTCGGTAAACGATCCTCCAGCTATGATTTCCGTGTGTCAGGTCGCGGCGGTAAGGGTATCAAAACGACCGACATCTCAAAGGAAGGCGAGATTGGGAAGTTGGTCGCGGCTTTCCCGGTGGATGATGCCGATCAGATCATGCTGGTGTCCAATTCTGGCCAACTCATCCGCGTGCCGGTCGATGGTATTCGCTTCGCAAGCCGAAGCACGAAAGGCGTGCGTATATTCCGCACTGCAGAGGATGAGACTGTTGTTGCCGTGGAACGCATCTCAGAGGTGCAAGACGACGAAGACGATGACGTCGCAACGGATAGAGGCAGTGACGAGGAGCCATCGGCTTGATTGACGATGGGCTTTGTGTGTTCAGTCTCGGTGAGACTGACGAGACCGGGACAAAACCATGGTCGATACGCCGAGCCTACTAACATTTATCATCGCCAGCGTTGCCATATTGGTGGTGCCTGGACCAACAGTCACTGTGATTATAGCCAACAGCTTGCGCAATGGCGCGCGGGCGGGGCTGTTGAACATCGCGGGCACGCAGGCCGGGCTTGTCCTATTGCTGGTGCTCCTTGCGTTGGGCCTTGAAGCCGTTACGCAAACGGTGGCTTGGGCTTTTGATTGGTTACGGCTGATAGGTGCGGCATATCTCATCTGGCTTGGCATTAAACTGCTGCGCAGCGATGGCGACCTCGGGGTGCCAGAGATGCGGGCGCGCAGTGACGCGAGCTATTTTCGCCAAGGCTTCATCGTTATTTTGTCAAACCCCAAGGTCCTGTTCTTCTTTGGTGCATTTCTTCCGCAATTCATCGACCCAAGCGTCTCAACCTTCGTTCAAACAATGGCTTACGGACTTCTGTTCATGTTGCTAGCAACGCTCCTCGACTCTGCATACGCATTGGCTGCTGGGCGTGCAGGTTCGCTCCTGTCGCGCAGAAATGTCCGTGGCGTTGAGATTGCTGGCGGATCACTCATGGTCGGCGGAGGCCTCTGGCTCGCCGCGCAGCAGCGCTGAACGGGCAGTTGCATCGGGATGAACGAGGCTTTAGCGAACGCGCATGACAAGAGCCTTCTATCCCGGATCGTTCGATCCTTTCACATTGGGTCATCGCGACGTGCTGCAAGCCGCTTTGCGCTTTTGCGATACCGTTGTGGTGGCGATCGGGCGGCATTCATCGAAACCCGGCCTATTTAGCCATGAAGAGCGCCGCGAATTGATTGAAGCCAGCCTGTCGAAAGATGAAGTGGAGCGGATAGAAGTCGTCACGTTCGATGATCTTGCGACCGACGCCGCCATTCGTCATGGCTGCTCAAGCATGGTGCGAGGCCTCCGGGACGGCACCGATCTCGATTACGAAATGCAGTTGGCCGGAATGAATGGTGAGCTCAAGCCACAGGTGCAGACGGTTTTCGTGCCGTCGACGCCGCGCACCCGCCACATCACCGCCACTCTGGTGCGTCAGGTGGCAGCGATGGGCGGTGACGTTGCCCATTTTGTGCCGCAACCGGTGGCAGAACGCCTTGTTGCCAAACACGCATCATCCTAGACGCCCATCAGGCGGTTACCTTTCAGGAGATATTGTATGAAACTCGTTGCAGCCCTCGCTCTGGGCTCGAGCCTTGTCATGTCGCTCGCGGTCCATGCTGCCGACAAGGCAAACACTCTCATTATGCAGTTGAAGGATGGTCCAGTGACCATCGAATTGCTTCCCGACGTCGCGCCTCAGCATGTCGAGCGTCTCAAGACCCTGTCCAATCAAGGGTTCTACGATGGACTGAAATTCCACCGCGTCATCCCTGGCTTTATGGCGCAGACGGGTGATCCCAGAGGCAATGGCACCGGCGGTTCTGATCTTCCCGATCTTCCGGCGGAATTCTCCGATGTGCCGTTCAAGCGTGGGGTCGTGGGCATGGCACGTGCGCAGGACCCGAACAGCGCAAACTCTCAATTTTT
>JBCCRF010000104.1:0-9059 GCA_039208305.1 Pseudomonadota bacterium | reverse complement strand
GCCCTGCTCGCCAACGGCGTGCATTTGATGGGGCGCTCGTTCAAATATCACCGCCCGCGTGGGGTGATGGCAGCTGGGGTCGAGGAACCTTCGGCGCTGATGCAGATTTCGCGCGCGGGGCAGAACGACAAGGCACGGACTGTCCCAAACGTGCGTGCTTCAGTGCAGGAGGTGTTCGACGGGCTTGAGGCAACGTCCCAGAACCGCTGGCCCACCCTGCCCTTTGATCTGGGCGCAGTGAACAACCTCATGTCTGCGCTGTTTTCCGCAGGCTTCTACTACAAAACGTTCAAGTGGCCCCGCGCAGCGTGGGAGACTGTCTACGAGCCCTTCATCCGCGCTGCAGCCGGCCTCGGCAACGCACCGGAACGAGCCGACCCAGACCGCTACACCAATCGCTTCGCCCATTGCGATGTCTTGATTATCGGTGGCGGCGCGGCAGGGCTCGCGGCGGCCTGCGCTGCGGCGAAGCAGAAGAAAGACGTTATCCTGGTCGATGAAAACCCGGACCTTGGTGGCTGGATGCTGTCGGACACGGATATCCGCATCGACGGATTGACCGGGCCGCAATGGGTGGCAGAGCGCATTGTAGAACTGAAGGCCGCAAAGAATGTCCGCATTCTCACCCGCACGACAGGCTTCGGCTATTTTCAGCAGAATATGGTCGCGCTGCAGGAGCGGCTGACGGATCATCTCTCCCGCCCGGACCCGGACATGCCGCGCGAGCGGCTGTGGCAGGTGCGCGCGAAACAGGTAGTGCTCGCGCAAGGCGCCATCGAGCGGCATATGGTGTTCCCCGGCAATGACCGGCCCGGTATAGTGCTGGCGAGCGCAGCGCAAACCTGGCTGAACCGCTACGGCGTGATCGTCGGCACCCGCGTCGGTTTGGTGACCGCTTGCGACAGCGCCTATGCCGCCGCCTTCGATCTGACCGAGGAAGGCGTGGAGATCGCCGCCATTGTGGACCATCGCGATACAGTTGCGGACGATATTCGCCAACAGGCGCAGGAGTTTGGCATTCCGATCCTGACCGGTCACCATGTCACCGCAACGACCGGACGTCTGCGGGTCAATGGCATGGCCGCGAAACCGCATTCCGGGGGAAACGAGCAGGAATTTGAGGTGGATGCGATCCTGATGAGCGGCGGCTGGACCCCGTCGCTGCATCTCTATTCCCAATCACGCGGCAAACCGGCGTGGGATGAGGCGACGCAGCGCTTCCTGCCCGGTATCAGCCCGCAGGACTGCGTGTCCATCGGCGGCTGCAACGGCACCGACGATATGAACGCAGTGCTGATGGAAGCGACCGAAGCCGTGGGCGGCACGGCGAAACGTCACGACATTTCCAACGACGTGTCCTGCTCCAGTGGTATGATTGGTGCCACGGGCGACAGCGCTGACAAAGGAAAGGCCTTCGTCGATTTCCAGAATGATGTGACAGCGAAAGACATTTCGCTGGCCGTGCGCGAAGGCATGCACTCCATCGAGCACGTAAAGCGCTACACCACCAACGGCATGGCAACGGATCAGGGCAAACTGTCCAACATGCACGGCCTCGCCATCGCAGCGAAGAAGCTGGACAAGCCGATCCCGAAGGTGGGTCTCACGACCTTCCGCGCGCCCTACACGCCGGTGACCTTCGGCGCGATCATCGGTCAGGCCCGCGGGCCGTTGTTCGACCCGGTGCGTGAAACGCCGATCCACCATTGGGCGGTGGAGAATGGCGCAGAGTTCGAACCCGTCGGTCACTGGCAGCGCGCCTGGTACTATCCGCGCGCTGGTGAAGACATGCATGAGGCGGTGGACCGCGAGTGCCAGACGGTTCGCAAGGTCGCCGGTGTGTTCGATGCTTCGACGCTCGGCAAGATTGAGGTGGTCGGGCCGGACGCCGCCGCCTTCATGGACAAGCTCTACACAAATGGTTGGAGCAAGCTGAAAGCGGGTCGCGCGAAATACGGCATCATGCTGCGCGAGGATGGCTTTATCTACGATGACGGTGTGGTTGGAAAGATTTCTGACAACCGCTTCCACGTGACCACGACGACCGGTGGCGCACCGCGCGTGCTGGTGCATATGGAAGACTATCTGCAGACAGAATTCCCCGACATGCAGGTGTGGCTTACATCTGTGACTGAGCAATGGGCCACCATAGCGGTGCAAGGGCCTAAAGCGCGAGAGATCATTGAGCCGCTGGTCTCCGGTGCGGATATTTCAGCGGAGAAGTTCCCGCATATGAGCGTGGCTGAATGTGATGTTTGTGGCGTTCCCGCCCGCCTGTTCCGCATCTCGTTCACAGGCGAGTTGGGCTTCGAGATCAACGTGCCTGCCGACTACGGCCGATCCGTCTGGGAAGCGGTTTGGGAGCGTGCAGAACCGATGGGTGCCTGCGTGTACGGCACCGAAGCCATGCACGTTCTGCGTGCCGAGAAAGGCTACATCATCGTCGGTCAGGATACCGATGGTACGGTCACGCCGCACGATGCAGGCTTGTCTTGGGCTATTGCAAAGACGAAGCCTGATTTCGTCGGTAAACGCGGCATGGAACGGCCTGATTTAAAAGCCGATGGCCGCCGTCAGCTGATCGGGCTGAAAACGAAAGATCCGAACAAGGTGCTGCAGGAAGGCGCGCAGATCGTCGCCGACCCGGACCAGCCCATTCCGATGAAAATGCTGGGTTTTGTCACGTCATCCTATTGGTCGGGCACTCTTGGCCACTCCATCGCCATGGCGCTGGTTGAAGGAGGTTTCGGCCGTATGGGCGAAACGCTGTACGTGCCGATGGAGGACGAGGTCATCGAAGTCGAGGTAACAGGTACCGTGTTCTACGACCCCAAAGGGGAGAGGCTCGATGGCTAAGGCTGCAAAGAAGATCGCCGTCGCCACACGCGACAACCCCGTAAGCGGAAAGCGGGCCGCCAGCGATGGGGTGTTGGTCGAGACCGCGCCGTCAGCTTCCCGTATGTCACTGCGCGCAACGCCCCGCGGCGTAACCGCAATGCAGAAGAGCCTCGGTATCACCCTGCCCCGCGAAATTGGAACGTCGAAAACCAAAACTGGCCGAGTCGCCATGTGTCTGGGGCCGGACGAGTGGCTGGTGGTGGATACGAAGAACGCCAACACATCGATGGTGCCGACGTCGCGGAGCAAAGAATTTTCTGCAACCGATGTCTCCCACCGCAACGTGGCATTCAACGTCTCCGGCAACCATGCCGCCGAGTGCCTGAACGCAGGGTGCCCGCGTGATCTGTCACTTGCCACCTTCCCGAAAGGCTCGTCGGCAAGAACCGTAATCGGCAAAGCAGAGGTTGTGATCCATCGCTCTGCAAATGACATGTTCCGTGTGGAGTGCTGGCGCTCTTTCGCACCTTATCTCTTCGCCTTTCTGAAGGACGCTGCGCGCGACGCCGACCTGTAGTCACATAGACGTCACACTGAAGTGTGGACGCGACGGCGGCGGTGGCATAGACAGGCGCGATATTCGAGAAGGACGCGCTTTCAGGGGTGAACGGACGTGCCGGCGGCAGACGCATCAGACGTATCATCGCGGGCCGTCTTTTTTATCGGCGGTTACGATCCAAAGTCACCTGAAGCCTTCTTCGAAAGGTTTCGCCGCGAGGCCATGCGGTACGAAGAACTCATCGGTGCATCGATTGATGATGGCGCGATGGAGATGTTGCACGACGACATCGCCCGGGTCTCTTACAGAACAGACCATGTTGACTACGCCGTTACGACCGACTTCCACTTTATGAGTGTCGACAGTCTCGTTCTGAAAGACTTCAGCAGGCCATTCCTGTCGCGCCTCTGTCGTTATTTGGTGACCTTTGCGGACTACACGATCACACTTACCGCGTTCAAATTCGTGCGTCACGCATGGCGGTTTTCACTTTATTTCCTCTACCCATTCGTGGCGCTTCTGCTGTCGTTTCTCGCCTCGCTCGGCATTGCTGCGCTTATCTGGACATCCGGTGTTTCGCTTTCCTGGCTGATGGCCCCTGTCGTATTTCTCGCAGCGTTTTCCGCATGCGTGCAGCTGTTGTTAAAACGATGGTCCGTGCTCCATCTGATGGATCTATGGAGTTTCTCGCGCGAATTTCTCCGCCGCCAACGACCGGCGGCGCATGATGCGCTGCAGCGTCTCGCCTTCATCATCGCGCAATGCGATGCCGACGATCGCTATGATGAGATCGTTGTCATAGGCCACAGCACTGGTGGGGCGCTGATCCTCGAAGCGCTGGATAAGGCGGTGCGGGAACGCGAGGAACTCGGCCATGGCCGTGCGCGCGTTGCCATGCTGACGGTGGGATCGACCGCGCTGAAGATCGGCCTGCATCCTGCGGCACTCTGGTTCAGGCAAGCAACCGGGCGGATAGTGGAAAACGACGCGATCTTCTGGGCTGAATACCAATGTGTGAACGACGTCATCAATTTCTACCGCACAGCACCGGCCAAGCTGATGGGGGTTGGTGACGGTTCCAAGCCAGTAGTCGGCCGCATTCGGGTTCGAAACATGGTCGATCCGGAGTTCTATAAAGAACACATCCGCGGCAACTTCTTCCGACTGCACTATCAATTCGTTTTTGGAAACACGCGCCGCTATCACTACGATTTCCCCGGTATTTGCCTTGGGTCGAAGCCGCTTGAGGTAAGAGCGACACAAGCGCCAAAGGGTTCACCATGAACGCCGATATCGCAGCGATTTTTTGGGTTATCTCCATCGCTGCATGGCTGGCGATCCGTTGGCCGCATCGTCGTCGCGCGCGCAAGACGAAGGTTGTCGCAGACCGGCGCAGCACAGCGGAATGGATTGCACTGACGGCCTGCACGATCGGGCTGGTCGTCGTTCCAGCACTTCATTTGGCAAGTGGTGTCTTCGCTTTCGCCGACTATGGCTTCTCCACGGTCCAGGGCGTCCTTGGTATCGCAGCCATGTTAGGCTTTCTTGCCCTGTTCCATTTCAGCCATCGCGATCTGGCGCGCAACTGGTCCGTGACGCTTGAAATCCGTGAGAACCACACATTGATCGACCATGGCGTCTACGCCCGTGTTCGCCATCCCATGTACACCTCGTTCTGGCTGTGGAGCATCGGTCAAGCTTTGCTCATACCGAACTGGATAGCAGGGATGACGGGCTTGCTCGCAGTCGGATGGCTTTACTTCAGTCGGGTCGCCAAAGAAGAGACGATGATGTCGAACCAATTTGGCGACGACTACGAAGCCTATAAGGCGCGAACAACACGATTGGTGCCAGGCCTGTTCTAGGCTGCCTGCAAGACCATCGACTGATGCAGGACTGACTCATCACGCCGTCAAACTTGCGTCATCACGCTTGTGACGCTTGATCGATCACGCCGACCTAGCCTAGCACAACACCTAGCGAAGGTTTCAGGCATCGCATTAGCGAATCGATTTAAAAGAGGCACCCCGAATGATCCGGATTCTGCTCACAACTGTCTTTCTGATAGTTTCGGCGTTGGCCGTATCACCAGTTGTCAGATCGGAGGGATTGACCGCTTTGGATGCGCTGGAGGTTGCTCGCAAGCGGTCGTTTCAAGGCAATCTTGTGTTTGTGAGGGGGGGCTTCAACGTATTCTCGCGCGGCCTCGACGCCATGGCTGCCGACCTGAAAAAGCGCGGCCTAAAGCCTACAGTCGTGTCGCATTACGCCGAAAACGATATCGTTGAGACTATTATTGCCAACCATAAAAAATATGGGCGTAAACCGGTCATCCTGGTTGGCCATTCATGGGGCGCAAATTCGGTGCTTAAGATCGCTGCAGGTCTATCGAAGGCGAAAATTCGGGTCGATTACCTTGTCTCTTTCGCTGCCACCAATCCGCTTCCCGCAGCGCCCAATATTCGCAAGCTGACAAACTATTATTTCAGCGAGGACGGATGGGGGAAACCTGTTGTTCGCGGACGCGGGTTTCGTGGCAATCTGAAGAATATCGACTTGTCGAAGCGGAGCGGTATCAATCACTTCAACGTCGACGAAGATCCGAAAGTGCAAAAGCAAGTCATCGCAAATGTGCTGCGCTTTATGGGGCGCAAACGCTCCAGTTAATCGGCGTCATAGGCAACTTGATCGGATTGCCTTGATATTCTTTTCGTAATGCTGAAGAGTGCCACCCTTAAAGACAGCTGACCCTGCAACGAGCACATCGGCACCGGCGTCATGGACGAGAGGCGCCGTATCCGGTGTTACACCGCCGTCGATTTCTATGTGAATGGGGCGGTCACCGATCATTTCGCGAACGCGCCCGACTTTGTCGATGACAGCAGGAATGAAGGCTTGGCCTCCGAAGCCCGGATTCACCGTCATCAGGCACACAAGGTCCACCCTATCTAACACATAGGCAATTTCAGTCTCCGGAGTTGCCGGATTCAGCGCTACACCGGCCTTTGCCCCCAGATCGCGGATGGCTTGCAAAGAACGATCAAGATGGCGGGTCGCCTCCGCATGCACCGTGATAATATCGGCACCGGCTTCGACAAAGTCTTTGAGATAAACATCGGTGGGCTCAATCATCAGATGGCAATCGAAGATTGCTTCGGTCCGATCGCGCACCGCTTTCACGATCGACGCGCCAAAGGTGATGTTGGGGACAAAATGGCCGTCCATCACATCAAGATGAACCCAGTCGCCACCAGCTTCCATCACCGCTTCGATCTCGTCTCCCAGTCGCGAAAAATCGGCGGACAGGATGGATGGCGCGATGATGAGGGGGCGGTCTGTCATAGGGCGGCCTGCGCAGTAAATGATGCGGTCGCGGTGCACCATGCGGTCTTCACGAAGTCAATCGACCAATCTTCCAAGTCCAACAAACCGCACCGAAATCTGCCGCACCTCAATAGAGCCAGCGCATCAAAAACAGTGTGATACCGGGGAAAGCAACCAATAGGCAGGTGCGTAAGATGTCTGAAGCTATGAACGGCAAGACCGCGCGATAGGTGTCAAGCATGCGGGTTGCTGGGTCCATCGCGTTAATGACGAAAAGGTTCATCCCCACCGGGGGTGTGATCAGGCCAACCTCCACGACGATCAACACAAGGATGCCGAACCAGATGGCCGTCTCCTCCGGTGTGAGGCCGAAATCGAGCATCGAAATGATCGGGAAGAAGATCGGCACGGTGAGCAGGATCATGGAGAGCGAGTCCATGAAGCAGCCGAAAATGAGATAGAGGCACAGGATAACGATCAAGATCGTCAAGGGGCTGAAGCCAAGTTCCAGTATCGTGCTCGACAATTCCTGAGGCACGCGGGTGAGCGCCAGAAAGGAATTGAAGAAGGCCGCCCCCAAAATAATGAAGAAAATCATAGCGGTGGTGGATGCGGTCGACAAAATGGCGTCGGTGAAGGTTGTGCGGGACAACCCTCCTGCGAACCAAGCGATGATGCAGGTGCCTGCTGCGCCGACTGCCGCTGCCTCCGTTGGTGTGAACCAGCCAAGATAAATGCCACCGATCACGAGCGCGAAGATCAGCAGGACCCGCCAGATCTCCGCTAGCGCCTTTAGCCGTTCACGGTAGGGAATGCGCTGCCGCAACTGGGCGGAAGATGGCGAAAATCGCATCATGATCGCGATGGTGAACATGTAACCGATAACCGCAAGCAGACCTGGAACGGCGGCAGCTACGAACAGCTTTGCGATGTTCTGCTCGGTGATGATCGCGTAGATGACCAGTACAACTGAGGGTGGAATGAGGATGCCGAGCGTGCCGCCCGCGGCCAGCGTCGCAGTGGCGAGGCCGCCGGGATAGCCGTGCTTCTTCAGTTGTGGCAGGGCAACCTGCCCCATGGTCGCCGCGGTGGCCAAAGACGAACCGCAAATCGCGCCGAAGCCCGCGCAAGCGCCGACTGAAGCCATGGCGACACCACCGCGCCGGTGGCCAAGCCATGTCTCCGCTGCCCTGAAGAGTGCTGTCGACATGCCGCCCAAGGTCGCGAATTGGCCCATGAGCAGAAACAGCGGAACGATGGAGAGTGAATAAGACGAGAAGGTCGAGTAGGTCTCGTTTTTAAGCTTCGCGAGAACGACATTTGGGCCACCAGTAACCACCATCGTGCCACCGAGACCAACGACCAGCATGGCGAGACCGATCGGCATCCGCATAAAGATAAGCGCCAGCAGGACCGGCAAGGAAAGATAGCCGATGGTGAGACTGTCCATCAGTTCACTCGCGATGTGGCGGCCCGTATGTGGCGGTGACCTGCGGCTTCTCTTGCGTGCAGAATGAATGACCAGATCGCCACGATGCACGCGAGAACCGCCGCTGCAGAAACCGTGGCGTAGCCCCACCAGACTGGGAATTGCAGCATGAAGCTGGTTTCGCCGTAACGCAGTTTGTCATTGGTCCCAACGATAAGACGCCAGGCGATGAGCAGATAGGCTGCGCAGAATACCGCTTCCCAAAGCAAGGCCAGCCAACGGTTTGCTGTAGCGGGCAAGAAGCCGGTGAGCACCTCCACTTTCGCGTGGCCCTGTTCGATCTGACACCAAGGTAGGAACGCCATGATTGCAAAGGCAACGCCAGCCTCCACCAGTTCGAAATCACCGGTGATGGGACGGAACCACTGTAGAGGTGCGGCCAAAAACGGCAGGTAAGTGGCAACAATTTCCGAGTGGCCGATGCTGTTGAGCGAACGCCCGACGATGGACAGAGTCGTTGTCGCTACGAGTGCAAGAAGAATGACACCCCCGAGAAGCGCGAGTGCCTTTGCCATAAATCTGACGAGCCGATCGATTTGTGCCATGCGTCGGTCCGCCTTCGGCTTCTGAGAAGGATATGCCGGTGTTGGCCCGCGCGGCAGTGAGTTCAGTTGGCAAAAGTCGAACGCAGTTCTGAGGCGCAAGCGGCGATGGTGGCTTTGGCCTCATCAAACAAGGCTTGCCCATCGATACCCCTAGCCTTCACATCTTCGATCCATCCGGCAACGGTCGGTTCAGCTGCTGTCTTCCATTCAGCGATCTGCTCGTCTGTCAGCGTGATGATCGTGTTGCCCGCATCTTCCGCCGCTTTGCGGTTGGGAGCATCGGCAGCCTGCTGTACGCGGCCTG
>JBCCRF010000103.1:0-9069 GCA_039208305.1 Pseudomonadota bacterium | reverse complement strand
CCGCTTTTCTCATGTCGCGCATCAAAGGAGCGTCATTCCATGACCTTCGATTATCTCATCGCCCTCGGCGTTCTCACCGTCTTTCCGCTCTGCGTGATCTACGCCACCTTCTCCGATCTGTTGTCGATGCGGATTTCAAATCTGACCTGTGGCATTCTGGTGCTCGGCTTTTTCGTCCTCGCGCCATTGAGCGGCATGGGCTGGGAGGCGATTGCCATTCACACCGCTGTCGCGCTTGCCGCGTTGGTGATGGGTATGTCCTTCTTTTCCATGGGAGTGATGGGTGGGGGAGATGCCAAACTCATCGCAGCCGTCGCGCTCTGGTTCGGCCTCGGGCTAACCATACCCTATATCTTGGCCGCTTCGCTGCTCGGTGCCGTGGTAACACTTGCCATCGTCGGTCTGCGTAAGGCGAAACCGGTTCTGCCTGACGCCATATGCAATTGGCGCGTGCTAGCGAAGGTGCTCGACCGCAAGGAAGGAATTCCGTACGGCTTGGCGCTTGGCCCAGCGGCGCTGCTGGTCTTCACCATTTCCCCGTGGGTAACTTCCGCTGCACAAGCGAGTATTGCAGCGACGGGCTGATCGACGCTCCACCAACATGAATTGACGGAGGGCTGCCGAGAGGCGGCCCTTTTGCGTTCGGGCCGACACCAAGCGCCGGTAATCTTCCGTTCACCACACTTCTCAAATCCCCGTTAACCCTATCTGCACCAATCGCGGTCAAACATGAGGAACGCGTCTTTGCGCCCACTGTCACGTTTTGCTTCGGGGGTTTGCCTTCATGAAACCGATCCAAATAGTTCTGATCGCCGTCGCGCTCGTCGCGTCTCTCGGCGCCGGGTATCTGGTGATGAATATGAGCGAACCGCCCGCACAGGTGGTCGTGCAGACCGATACTGGCCCTGCCATCCCGACCATTCCCACCCGTCTGGTACTGGTGGCAATTGCCGACATTCCGCAGGGCACAACGCTTTCGGAAAACAACATGCGTTTCGAAGAGTGGCCGGAAACTGGCGTCCGGCCGTCATTCGTGACGCAGAAAGATGCGCCTGAAGCGATCAAAGATTTCTCCGGTGCGATCGCCCGTTCATCCTTCTTTGCAGGTGAGCCGATCCGCGATGCCAAGATCGTGCGCTCCGACAGTGGTTATCTCTCCGCCATCCTGCCAGCCGGCAAGCGTGCCGTCGCTATCGAGATCACTGCAAGCTCCTCCGCCGGTGGCTTCATCCTGCCAAACGATCACGTGGACGTGATCATGTCCCGCCAGCAGGAGGGTGAGGAAAACGTCATTCTCACCGACACGATCCTCCAGAACATCCGCGTCCTCGCTCTTGACCAGCTGATCGAGGAAGAGGAGGGCAAGAAGTCCACCGTTGGCGAAACCGTCACGCTGGAACTGACCGCCGAGCAGGTGGAGATTGTTGCCGCCGCTCAACAGATCAACCGCCGTGGCCTGACCCTGGCGCTTCGCTCTGTTGAAGACGCCGAGATTGAAGGCAGCTCCGCCGGGCGCAAACTGCTGTCCTCCGGTGATCGCAAGTCCCGTGGCACGGTGCGGATCATCCGTTACGGCAAGGCCAAGGAAGTGGAGCCCAGCCAGTGACCCACACTCCGCTGTCCCCTTTCACCCCATTTGAAGCCACAGCCGATAGCGCAGGCTGCAGAACCGCGAGTTCCCCTATGAAGTCCCACCAGTCAAACAAGGCGTCCAGCAAGCGTTGCGCTCGCCGCAGCCCGATGGCTAGCCTGACCGCCAAGGCCTGTGTCTGGGGCCTGACAACCGCGCTGACCTTTGCCCCCGTCCTGCACCCGATCCATGAGATGGGTGCCGCCAAGGCACAGACGGTGGCTGGCGAATTGCGGGCCGACAAGAATCACATCGTCATCACGGCGCGCAACGCCCGGGTGCCCAAACTTGTGCGCCTCGGTCTCGACAAGTCTCTGGTGGTCGATCTTCCTGCTGTCGCAAACGACGTTCTTGTGGCCAACCCGTCGGTCGCTGATGCTGTGATGCGCACCTCGAAGCGCCTCTATCTCTTCGGCAAGGAAGTTGGTCAGACCAACGTTTTCGTTTTCGACAACGGAGGCAACCAGATCGCTGCGCTGGAAATTCTCATCGAGCGTGACATCAGCGGGCTGGAAGAAACGCTAGCGCGTCTGATCCCCAATTCCGACATCCGTGCGGAGATGATCAACGACAACATCGTGTTGACCGGACGCGTTTCGACACCCTCCGACAGCACCAAGGCCCAGTCGCTGGCACAGATCTTCGTTCGTGGTGGTGAGCAGACCACCAACCCTGCTCAGCAATCGCTGTTCGCAGATACGCCACAGTCTGAGATCGTTAATCTGCTGAAGATCGATGGCGAGGATCAGGTGATGCTGAAGGTCTCGGTGGTCGAGATTCAGCGCTCTGTGGTGAAGCAGCTTGGCATCAACACTCTACCAAGCAATGCTGGTGGTGATGGCTTCAGTTTCACGTCGCTTGAGGGTTTTGGTGGTGCCGTCAAAAACATCGATGGCGTACGCAATGTCGGACGGTTGGCTATCGAGAATGGCCAGTACTCGCTCACATCGCAGTTGAAAGCACTGGAATCGACCGGTGTAATCCGCAGCTTGGCGGAGCCAAGCCTGTCCGCAATTTCAGGTGAAGCTGCCGAATTCAAGGTCGGTGGGGAATGGAACGTCCCCGAAACATTCGAGTATGATGATGATGGCCGTCTTTCGATTGAATACGAAAGGATGCCATACGGTATCTCGCTGCAGTTTGTTCCTACCGTCCTGACCGAGGGGCGCATCTCGCTCAACTTGAAGACGGAGGTCAGCGAGCCGACCTTGCAGGGCTCGAGCCAGCTTGCACAGGATGTGGCGATCTATGGCGTACGTCAGCGTCTCGCATCCACAACGGTCGAGTTACCGTCCGGTGGTTCCATGGCAATCGCCGGTCTGGTTCAGGATGATCTGCGCCAGAACATTTCCGGTTTTCCCGGTCTGGCAAAGATCCCGGTTCTTGGAACGCTCTTCCGCAGCCGCGAATTCCATCGCTCGGAATCCGAACTCGTCATCATCGTGACGCCCTATCTCGTGCGCCCTGTGGCACGCGCCAAACTTGCCAATCCGGATGAAGGTTTCCAGCCAGCGTCTGAACCGGCCGGGATGTTCATGGGTCGCGTCAATCGCGTCTACGGCACCAAGCAGGGCAATCTGCCAAAGGGCCGCTACACCGGCTCCATCGGCTTCATCCTCAAGTGAACCAACAGAAGTGATCGGCAGTATTTCGTCATGACCCGCATCAGCAATTCCTTCGCCATCCTCCTGACCGCAAGCGTGCTCTCGGCCTGCGGAGGGTACAGCAAGGACAACTTCACCGTCGGTTCCGTCGACGGCAACTATAAGACGCGTCATCCCATCGTAATCGATGAGAAAGAGCAGACGCTCGATTTGCCGATTGGTGCCGATGCTGCAGCCTTGCCGCGAGCACAGGCAAGCGCGACGGAAGGGTTCGCCGGCAAATATCGCAAGGCCCCGAGCGGGACCGTGACTATTATGATGCCGCGCAATTCTCCCAATGCCGATGCTGCGCGAACGATTTCCCATGAGGTGGCAGAAATTCTGCGCCGACAAGGTGTGCCACCGTCCTCCATCGTGAAGACGACGTATGATGCTTCCCGCCACGGTGCTGCTGCCCCCATCCGCGTGTCCTACCACACGGTGCAGGCGAGCGTTGAGCGTTGTGGCAAGTGGCCGGAGGATCTCGCAGGTTCGAACCTCGACAACCGCAACTGGCACAATTTCGGCTGCGCCAATCAGAACAACATGGCCGCCCAGATCGCCAATCCTTCTGACCTTGTCGCACCGCGCGGCATGACGCAGGCCGATGCCGAACGTCGCAACAACGTCATCGAGGACTACCGCGAAGGTGCTGTCGATTTGCCGGCACCCGCTAACTCCGTGTTTGCCAACTAGGGCGCATAGTAGCGCGTCCCATCCTGTAGCCCATCAGCAGAAAAGCCGAACAGTATCATGTCCGATCCGGCCCATTCCAATCCCCACCTGCAAACCCCCATTCCCATGTCGGAACACATGGAACAGGTCGCCGAGGGGCACGATGTGCCGCTGGACGTTCAGGACCCGAACGTGCCCGTCGAACCACAGCCAATTGAAGGGGCGGCATACACCGCGCCTCCCGCCTTCGATCCGTCCATGATGGGCGAGCCGATGATGGCGCCGCCAGCTGCCACCATGCCACCGCCTGACATGGGCTATTCTGACATGGCTGACGATATGCCGATGGAACCTGGTCAGGTGCCGTTTGACGCCGCCCTGCATCAATACGCCGAGCAGCCGACCGCCTACGCCGAAGCGCCTGCAATGGCACCATCTGCCATGGAGGCGCCTTCAATGGCTGCCCCTGCAATGGAAGCACCCGCGATGGCAGCGCCGGGCATGATGCCGCAGATGGCAGAAGCGCCTCAACAACAGGGGTACTACGCACCGTCCATGGATGAGCGTGAAGAAGATTTTGCGCATATCCGTCCGGTTCCGCGCGTCTCCATTCAGGCGTTCTGCGAAACTGACCCGGTTGCGTCGAAGATTCACCAGACCTCTCAGGACCGCCGCATGGCGAAAGCGCATGTGAAGGTCGACATGGGCGGTATTCGTGCAGCCGTCGCGCATTATCAGACCGTCACGACGCCGAACCTGATCTTCGTTGAATCGTCCCTCGTGGGGCAGGAATTGCTGACTGAGTTGGAGCAGCTCTCTGAAGTCTGCGATGAAGGGACCAATGTCGTCGTCATCGGCCACCGTAACGATGTGCATCTCTATCGCGAGCTGATCTCACGCGGCGTTGCCGAATATCTGTTCGCGCCCGTATCGATGACGGAAATCATGGAGATCGTCTCCACGCTTTTCGTCGATCCGGATGCCAAGCCGCTTGGCAACACAATCGCCTTCATCGGTTCCAAAGGGGGCGTGGGTTCCTCCACCGTCTGTCACAACGTGGCTTGGGCGATTTCCGACAATTTCGAAAGCGACGTGGTCCTGACCGATCTCGACCTAGCCTTCGGAACGGCCAATATGGATTTCGACCGCGACCCACCGCAGGGCGTGGCGGAGGCGGTGTTTTCGTCTGACAGAATTGACGACACGTTCTTGGACCGTTTGCTGGAGAAATGCTCCGATCACCTGTCGCTGCTGGCGGCCCCCTCCACTCTCGATCGTGAGTACGATTTCGACGCGAATGATTTCGATCAACTGATTGAAGTTGCCCAGCGCGGCACGCCCAACGTTATGGTCGATCTACCCCATGTCTGGACCGGCTGGACGCGGGAAATTCTCGCCAATGCCGACAAGGTCGTCATCACAGCAACGCCTGATCTTGCAAGCCTGCGCAACACGAAGAACCTGGTGGATACGCTCAACGAGATGCGTCCCAACGACTCCAAACCATGGATTGTGCTCAACCAGTGCAACGTGCCCAAACGTCCGGAGATCGATGTGGAGTCCTTCATGGAGCCGCTTGGCGTCCAACCTGCAGCGGTCATCCCGTTCGATCCGGCCCTGTTCGGCCTTGCTGCCAACAACGGGCAGATGGTGTCAGAAACCGACGCGAAGCACGAGATTTCTCAGATGTTCGACACACTGGCCTCCGTTCTGACTGGGCGTCGGGACATCGAACCGCAAGCTGCGAAAGGGCTCGGGTCGTTCCTCGAAAAACTGAAGTCACGCGGCAAGAAATAATCGTGGCCCGGTCATGCGCACCAAGCATCGTCCGGGCGGCAAACGGGTATTGAGTTAAAGGTAGAGCATAATGTTTGGAAAACGCGGTGGGGCAGGTGGCCCCGCACCTCAGGGCGGCGCACCGAGAAAGCCTTTGGCTATGCCGCCACAAGCGGCACCGCAACAGGTGCCGGGTGGAGCGCCTGCGCCGCAGCAGGCAGCGCCGCGTCCGCAACATGCAGCGCCCGCCATGGCACCCCCGGCTCAGCCTGCGCCAATGCCCCAGATGGCACCCGCCGGAGCAGGTGGAATGCCACCCGGTATGCCGCCGACACAGCCAGGTGTTCCTGCCCCGCTACCGCCCGGCGCTCCTGCACCCAGCGGTGCACAGGCCGTTGCGACCATCGACCAGACCATACCCAAAAAGGTAAAGGGAAAGGCCGCTGCCCCAGGTGGCGCGAGCGCGCCTGCGCCGGAACCGAACGAGATCAAGATCAAGTCGGAAGAATATTACGACGTGAAGACGCAGGTCTTCTCAGCGCTCATCGATACGATCGACCTGTCGCAGCTCTCCAAGCTGGATAATGAAGGCGCGCGGGAAGAGATCCGCGATATCGTCAACGATATCGTGGCGATCAAATCCATCGTCATGTCGATCTCCGAGCAGGAGGAACTGCTTGCCGACATCTGTAACGACGTTCTGGGTTACGGTCCGTTGGAGCCGCTGCTGGAACGCGACGACATTGCAGACATCATGGTGAACGGAGCGAAGAACACCTACATTGAGGTCGACGGCAAGACGCAGCAGACTAATGTGCGCTTCCGCGACAACGACCAGCTGATGAACATCTGTCAGCGTATCGTGAGCCAGGTTGGCCGTCGCGTGGATGAATCGTCTCCGATCTGTGATGCTCGCCTTGCAGATGGTTCACGTGTGAACGTCATCGCACCACCCCTTGCGCTGGATGGCCCGACGCTCACCATTCGTAAGTTTAAAAAGGACAAGCTGACGCTCGATCAGCTGGTCAACTTTGGAGCCATCTCGCCGGAAGGCGCAGAGGTGCTGAAGATCATTGGTCGCGTGCGCTGCAACCTCGTCATCTCCGGCGGTACCGGTTCTGGTAAGACCACGCTGCTCAACTGCATGACGAACTACATTGATGAAGATGAGCGCGTCATCACCTGCGAGGACTCGGCCGAACTTCAGCTGCAGCAGCCTCACGTGGTGCGTCTGGAAACCCGCCCGCCGAATCTCGAAGGTGAGGGCACCATCACCATGACGGATTTGGTGAAGAACTGCCTGCGTATGCGCCCCGAGCGCATCATCGTGGGTGAGGTGCGCGGTTCGGAGGTGTTCGACCTCCTGCAGGCGATGAATACGGGCCATGACGGTTCTATGGGAACGATCCACGCCAACTCCCCGCGCGAATGTTTGTCGCGTATGGAGTCCATGATTGCCATGGGCGGCTTCTCACTGCCGCAGAAGACCGTGCGCGAGATTATCTGCGGTTCGGTCGACATCATCATTCAGGCCAAACGCTTGCGCGATGGTTCGCGGCGCATCACCCACATCACCGAGGTGCTGGGGATGGAAGGCGACGTCATCATCACGCAAGACATCTTCCTCTACGACATCACCGGCGAAGACGCTGATGGCAAGCTGATCGGTCACCACCGTTCATGCGGCGTCGGTAATCCGAAGATGGCCGAACGTGCGAAATATTACGGTGAAGGCCCGCGCCTGTCTGCGGCTCTCGACGCTGCCGAAGATCCGGACCGCTTCTAGGCCCGACACCAACCCACGCAGCCGGTTTGATGGATCGAACCGGTGCATAGCCTAAGGGAGACGATCATGAACAATATGCAGATGCTGATGGTGGTCGGCCTGGCCGTGACCGTTGTGGGAACACTCGCCTACGCCATTCTCTACAATTCCATTGAACGGGATAAGAAGTCCAAGGAACGCATGAATGCGTACAAGATGGACAAGAAGACCAAGCAAAAGGTCGAAACCCGCAAGCTGGATGAAAAGCAGCGCCGCAAGAACCGCGAAGCTGCGCTGAAGAATGTCAACGAGCAAAAGGCCAAGGGTAAAAAGGCTGGCAAGGAGACATTTCGGGAGGTCCTTGAGCAATCGAACCTTGGTCTGACGCTGTCCAAATTTTACATCATCTGCGTTGTTTTGATGCTGGTGATGATCTTCGTCAATTTCGCGATTTTCGGCTTCCCGCTCTATGTTGCCGTGGCGAAAGCGTTTCTTACTGGCTTCGGCTTGCCCCGCTGGTGGGTGTTTCGAAAGCGCAAGAAACGCTTTGCTGCGTTCACCAAGACTTTTCCAAACGCCATCGATGTTATCGTCCGCGGTATCAAGTCTGGTCTGCCGCTAAACGACTGTCTGCGCATCATTGCTTCTGATAGCGAGGAACCGGTGAAAAGCGAATTTAAGACGCTGATCGAGGCAACATCCATGGGCATCCCTGTTCCGGAGGCCTGCGAGCGTCTCTACAAATCCGTCCCAACACCGGAGACGAATTTTTTTGCCATCGTGATCGCCATCCAGTCATCCGCCGGTGGCAACCTGTCGGAAGCTCTTGGCAACCTGTCCCAGGTGCTGCGCGAGCGGCGCAAGATGGCTGATAAGATTCAAGCGTTTTCGTCGGAAGCCAAGACGTCGACCATGATCATCGGCGCACTGCCCTTTGTGGTGGCGGGCATGGTCTACGCGACATCACCCTACTATCTCACGCCGCTGTGGGAGACCACGAGCGGCCACAAGGTTCTCATCTTCTGCACCATGTCCATGGGTGCTGGCATCGCAGTCATGAAGAAGATGATCAACTTCAAGTTCTAGTGCAATCATGATCGAAAAACTCACCAGTCCTGAAAATATGGCCGTCATATCGGTCACGTTTTCCGTGTTCATGCTCATTCTATCGATGGCATGGCCATACTTCCGCAACGACCCGCTTGAAGGCCGCATGAAAAGCGTTGCGCTGGAACGCGAGAAACTGCGTGCGCAGGAGCGTGCCAAACAGGCCAACGCCCAGCAGAAAAAGGGCGAGCGTATCGGTGCAAAAAAAGCGGAAGCGAGTTCGCTCATCAAGAATATCGTGGAGAAGCTGAATCTTCGAACGGCGTTGGCGGACGAGAACACCGAAGCCATGCTGGTTCATGCGGGCTATCGGGGATCCAAGCCGCTCTTCGTGTTTCTCGCGCTTCGCTTCATGCTGCCAATCGGCTTCCTCGCCATCACCGCTCTCTATTGCTTGTTCATAGCCGAGCGCACACCAGACGATACGATGACAATCGCCATCAAGTGTCTTGTCGCCGGTGCCATCGGCTTCT
>JBCCRF010000102.1:0-9151 GCA_039208305.1 Pseudomonadota bacterium | reverse complement strand
TGGCGGAGATGGCAGAGGCTGGTGGACCGACGAAAATCAGCCCCGCTTCCTCTACCAGTGTCGCGAATTTGGCGTTTTCCGACAGGAAGCCGTAGCCCGGATGGATAGCTTCCGCGCCCGCCTCTTTCGCCACCGCAATGATGCGGGCCTGCTTGAGATAACTGTCCTTGGGCTCGGGACCGCCGATTTCAAATGCTTCGTCCGCCAATCTGACATGGCGTGCGTCCGAGTCGGCCGTGGAGTGTACGGCAATGGTGCGGATGCCCATGCGTCGTGCGGTGGCGATGATGCGGCAGGCGATTTCGCCACGGTTTGCAATGAGAAGTGAGCGGATCATGGCCGCTTTCTAACCGCGTCTTTCGGCCTACGCCACTGGCGAGACGCCGCTGCGCTCAACACTCCGCGATATTCACCGGCACATTGACGGCCAGCCCGCCCTGGCTGGTCTCTTTGTAACGATCATTCATATCCCTACCTGTCTGACGCATGGTTTCGATACAAGCGTCCAGTGGAACGAAGTGCGTGCCGTCACCGTGCAGCGCCAGCGAGGCAGCCGTGACGGCTTTTACCGCGCCAAGAGCGTTGCGCTCGATACAAGGCACCTGAACCAGCCCGCCAACGGGATCGCAGGTCATACCCAGATGATGCTCCAGCGCGATTTCCGCAGCATTCTCTACCTGCTCTGGCGTGCCACCGAGCACAGCCGCAAGCCCGGCAGCAGCCATTGCAGCAGCGGAGCCTACTTCTCCCTGACAACCGACTTCAGCCCCGGAAATCGAAGCCTTGTGCTTGATGATCCCACCGATAGCTGCCGCCGTCAGAAGAAATGTCTCGACGTCCGCAGGGCTAGCACCCGCGTTGAATTTGTTATGGTAGGCTAGCACCGCAGGAATGACGCCCGCCGCACCATTGGTCGGCGCCGTGACCACCTTGCCGCCTGCGGCGTTCTCTTCGTTTACAGCCATGGCAAAGACCGAAAGCCAGTCGTTGGCGGCGAGCGGTCCAACGTCATTATTCTTCCAGCGTTCCTGAAGTTTTGCAGCGACGGAAGCCGCGCGGCGTTTCACGTGCAAGCCACCGGGCAATTCACCCTGCTTGGACAGTCCGCTCTTCAGACAGTCGTCCATTGCCTTCCAAATTTGGCCGACCGCTTCCTGCACGTGGGTCGGGCCGTGCATCGCCGCTTCGTTCGCACGTTTCATGTCAGCGATGGAAAGGTGCGAGCGCTTTGCCATGTCCAACATTTCTTCGGCGCTCTCGAATGGCCATGGCGCGGCTTCGCGGCGGACATCGTCATCTATGCCGGCTTGCGAGCGGGCAAGCTCAGTTTCGTCCACCACGAATCCACCACCGATCGAGTAATACACTTTGCGCAGCAGAGGACTTCCGGTCGCGTCCAGAGCGGAAAAGCGCATGCCGTTGGCATGACCGGGGAGCGTTTCGTCATAGTCGAAGATGAGATCCGCTTCGGGATCAAAGCGGTAGGTCTCGAAACCCTGTGCCGTTGTACGGCGCTTCTCGGCGTTATCAGCCAGAACGATATCCACTTGATCGGGGTCAAGCGTGGCCGGTTCTGCGCCCATCAGGCCCAGAATCACCGCACGATCAGACCCGTGTCCTTTGCCCGTAAACGCCAGTGATCCATGCAGTGACACCCGTATACGGTCCACTTGCGCCTGTGCCGGTCGCGGCCAGTCACCATCGCGCAATTCCAATAAGAAACGCCTCGCCGCGACCATCGGACCCATCGTATGGGAGGACGAAGGCCCAACGCCCACTTTAAACAGGTCGGTGATCGACAGAAACATGTGTCCTCTTCCCCGCCTGTGATTGAGACGTTCGATGCAATTCACACACCCTCTGCAAGAAGCAGTGCTGTTGCAACGTTACAAACGGTTTCTCGCTGACGTCCGCTTGCCTGATGGCGACATGCTAACGGTGCATTGCCCCAATCCCGGCGCGATGATGGGGCTGAACGATCCTGGCAATCGTTGCTGGATCTCGGACAGCGGTAATCCAAAGCGCAAACTGCGTTACACGCTGGAACTAATCGAAGCGCAAACGCCAGAAGGTCCGGTAATGGTTGGGATGAACACGATGCTGCCGAACAAACTGGCGCGTGAGGCGATCGAAGCGGGGCGAATACCTGAGCTTGCGGGCTATCAGACTTTGCGCACCGAAATGCCTTATTCCGAGAATTCGCGCATCGATCTTCTGCTGGATGACACCGCCCGCCAGCCCTGTTTCGTGGAGGTCAAGAATGTTCATCTGGTCCGCAAGAAGGGCTTGCACGAGTTCCCCGACTGCAAAACGGCGCGGGGCGCGAAGCATCTCGAAGATCTGGCAGGTGTTGTCGCAAACGGCGCCCGAGCGGTCATGCTCTATATCGTGCAGAGAGCGGATGGCGACCGAATGACGCTCGCCGCCGATCTCGACCGCAACTACGCAGAAGCCTTCCTGCGCGCCAAGTCTGCCGGGGTTGAAGCGCTCGCCATTCGGTGCGAAATTTCGACCAAAGGTATCGAAGCCCTCTACCCGATCCCGGTCATTGCGCCGCAACTGGCCTAGCCGACATAATCGAAAGCCAGAACCCGTGACCCACTATATCGCCGCCAACGATGCGCCTCTGAAAAACACGGGGCAGATCAAGCTCTACACTACCGCCGATTTCGATGCGATGCGGGCCGCTTCTCAACTTACGGCCAGTTGCCTCGACGAGGTAACGCATATGGTGAAGCCGGGCACGACGACGCAAGACATTGACGAATTCGTCTACGAATATGGCAAGCAAAATAACGCTGTGCCAGCGACGCTGAACTATCGCGGCTACCCCTATTCCAGCTGCATCAGCCTTAATCACGTCGTATGCCACGGTATGCCCGGGCCAAAGCCACTGCGCAATGGCGACATCTTAAACGTCGACATAACCTTTATTGTCGACGGTTGGCATGGCGATTCAAGCCGGATGTATATAGCCGGACAGCCCAAGCGCGCCGCCGAGCGGCTTGTGGATCTGACCTATGACTGCCTGATGGCCGGCATCGCTGCGGTTAAACCGGGCAACCGCATGGGCGCGATAGGGGCTGCCATTCAACAGCTTGCTGAAGGCGAGCGCTGCAGTGTGGTGCGTGATTTCTGCGGCCACGGCCTTGGACGACTGTTCCACGACGCGCCCAACGTGCTTCATTACGGGCGGCCCGACGAGGGCGTGGAGATGCGCCCCGGTATGATTTTCACCATCGAGCCGATGATCAATCTGGGCAAACACCACGTGAAAATTCTGAAGGATGGGTGGACTGCGGTGACCCGCGACCGAAGCCTGTCAGCTCAATTCGAACACTCCGTGGGCGTGACGGAGGACGGCTGCGAGATTTTCACAACCTCACCTGCCGGATTGCACAAGCCAGGTATCGCCTTATCGGAAGCCGCTTGAACGATGGCCTCCGGGGGCGACGAGACCGCAACAAACAATCACGTGGGATCAGTCCCGCAGCGCGGTTTCGTGGGTCTTGATGAAGCGCCGCAAACTCCCATCGAACCAAAGGAAAACTTGCTTACGGGCCATCGCGAACGGGCTCGGGCGCGCTTCACCAAAGGCCCGGACCGATTGGACGATTACGAGGTTCTGGAAATCCTGTTGTTCCAGACCATCGCCCGGGGCGACACAAAACCTACAGCAAAACGGCTGTTGAAACGCTTCGGTTCGGTACGAGGCGTATTGGGAGCGCAACAACGGGAATTGCAGAAGATTGAAGGCGTGGGCGAGCGAACAGCCTTTAATCTGTCGGTCGTTGGTGAAATCACCGCCCGCGCTTTGAAGGATCGGATCGAAGGTCCCGTCGATCTGGGCTCATGGTCCAAGGTAATCGCTTACTGCCAATCCCGCATGAGCGAGTTAAAGAACGAACGTCTTCGTGTGCTCTATCTCAACAAACAGAACGGCCTGATGGACGATGAAGAACTGCAAGAGGGTACGGTAGACCACACGCCAGCATACCCGCGCGAGATTGTGCGGCGCGCGCTGGAAGTCGGCGCAACGGCGGTTATCCTCGTCCACAATCATCCGTCGGGCGACCCTACGCCGTCACGCGCCGACATCGAAATCACACGGCAGATCAACGCAAGTTGCCAGACTATGGGCATTGCCATGCATGATCATATCATCATCGGTAGTGATACGCACACCAGCATGAAGGCACTGCAACTGTTCTGATGGTTCGGTTCTTTGCTCTCATCATCGCTATCTTCTGGATCAGCACTGCTAACGCGCAAACTCAGGTCGGGCTCGTGCTACCGTTGGAGGGAGGCCTTTCTGTCGCCGCCAAACGTATGGAATTCGGTGCCATGCTGGCTGCCGGGACTTTGCGTGACGAAATGCGCATTACTCTTGTCTCCGGCGGCTGTGACGAAGACGAGATCAGCACGGATATCGCGACGCTTCGGGAGGCACAGGTCGATATTGTGGTGGGCCCGCTGTGCTTCATCGGAGCAAAGGCCATTGCGCAGGCGTTGAACGATGGCGAAAAATCCGTGCCGGTTATAGCGCTGAAGACCCGCAGCAGCGGATTAGAGCGCGCGCGCGACTATGACGGTCTTCCGATCTTTGAAATCTCGTCCGCAGCGGATGCCGAAGCCAAGGCTGTGGTCGAACGTCTTCTGCCACAATTCAACGGAGTGCCTTTCGCGATTGTCGACGATGGCAGCGTGTATGGGCGTGGACTCGCCGATGCGGTGCGTCTGCTGGCCGATGAGGCAGGTCTGAAGCCGGTGACGAACGAGAATTTTCGCCCGTTGCAGCGCTCTCAAGTCGGGCTTGTGCGCAGACTGGCAGCGGCGGGGGCGCAGGCAGTGTTCATCGCGGCGGAGTCAGAGGATGTGCTGACGATCACCCGGGATATTTTTCAATATCAACCGTCATGGACAGTCGCCGCTGGCGAAGCAGCGCGACTGTTGGCCTATCTCGGCGGCTCCAACCGATTGCGCGATGGTCTACTGGCCATTCAGCTCGAAGATCTTGAGCTCTCGCCTGATGTACAACTCGGCATCGGCGTAGACAATGCGCGCCTCGACATCGAAGACAATCTGATTCTCGGCTACGTCGCTGTACAGATCGCCGCCCAAGAAGCTGCAACTGAAGGCGGGTTGCTAAATAACAGTTTTGATACGGTCATCGGACCCGTCCGTTTCGGTAGTGACGCACGCGCCTCGCTGCAGGAGTATGAGACCATCATCATGCGATCGGGCCATTGGGAGGCTTTGCCTTGAACTGGAAGACGGGCCCGCGCAATTCGATTGCCGATATAGCGGGGCTGACAGTCGGCAATGCGCAGGACGCGGCGCTGAAATCCGGTGTCACCGCACTGCTTTGCGACGGTCCAAACGTTTGCTCTGTCCATGTGATGGGCGGTGCCCCGGGAACGCGGGAGACAGACCTGCTCACACCCGAAAATACCGTGCAATCGGTGGATGGGATTGTGCTGTCGGGCGGTTCGGCCTTTGGGCTGGATGCGGCGGGAGGAGTTCAGCAAGTGCTTCGCAAGGCCGGGCGTGGCTTCGCGGTCGGCCCACATCACATACCTATAGTACCTTCCGCCATTCTGTTCGACCTCATCAATGGTGGCGAGAAGGATTGGGGCGAAGGGTCGCCGTACCGTGCGCTCGGTGTTGAGGCAGCGAACTCAGCCGACCCGGAGTTCGAGACCGGTAGTGCTGGAGCAGGCTTCGGCGCGCTGACCGGCGGCCCCGCTCCCGGATTGAAGGGCGGACTAGGCACGGCGTCCACCGAGTTGGCCGATGGGGTCATCGTAGCCGCGCTCGTGGCGGTCAATGCGCTCGGCTCGCCCGTTCGCGGCGATGGTGGGCAATTTCGCGCCGCCGACTTTGAGATTGAGGGCGAGTTTGGCAACTTCCGCGCCGAAGCCACCAATCCCTCCGCCGTTCACATCAAGTTTTCCGAAGGCGAACGTACGCCTGGCGCCAACACGACGATTGGTATCATCGCCACGAATGCGAAGCTGTCGAAGGGCGCAGCGAAGCGCCTCGCGGTGGCCGCACATGACGGCTTTGCCCACGCGCTCTGGCCCGCCCATACACCACTCGACGGTGATCTCGTCTTCTCTCTCGCGACCGGCGAGGTTGAGATCGGCGGGGACCTGCCGCTGTCCATCGAGTTGAGTGCTGCAGCGGGAGCAACCATGGCCCGGGCGATTGCGCGGGGCGTTTATGATGCCATCGCTCACCCGAACGATCTGTTTCCGACGTGGCAGGATCGCTTCCGACCATCGTAGCAGGGGATGGCAGGCGCCCCCGCGTTGAAGCATCCGGCGCACAGGTGCTAGAGGCTCCGTGCCCTCCCGAACCATATCAGGCCAAACCATGATTCCGCGCTATTCCCGCTCCGAGATGACACATATCTGGTCTCCGGAATCCAAGTTCCGCATCTGGTTCGAGATCGAGGCCCATGCCTGCGATGCGCTCGCCAAACTTGACGTCATTCCCAAAGAGGCGGCCAAAACCATCTGGGAGCGTGGTGGTTCAGCGACCTTCGATGTGGATCGCATCGACGCAATCGAGCGCGAGACCAAACATGACGTCATCGCTTTCTTGACGCATCTGGCCGAAATCGTTGGTGATGACGCCCGCTTCGTCCACCCGGGCATGACGTCATCTGACGTGTTGGACACGACCTTTAACGTCCAACTGATGAAGGCGTCTGACTTGCTGCTTGCCGATCTAGATGCGCTGCTCGCGGCGCTGAAAAAGCGCGCATACGAGCACAAGGACACGATCACCATCGGCCGATCCCACGGCATTCATGCCGAGCCCACCACCTTCGGCATCAAGATGGCGCAGGCCTATGCCGAGTTTAAGCGCTGCAAGGAACGGCTCATCGCGGCACGGGCCGAGATTGCGACCTGCGCGATTTCCGGGGCCGTCGGCACCTTTGCCAATATCGATCCGGCAGTCGAGGCCCATGTCGCTGAAGCGCTTGGAATGACGGTCGAGCCGGTCTCGACACAGGTGATCCCGCGCGACCGCCACGCGATGTATTTTGCAACTCTAGGCGTCATTGCGTCGTCCATCGAGCGGCTGGCGACAGAAATCCGCCACCTGCAGCGTACGGAAGTGCTGGAAGCGGAGGAATATTTCGCACCGGGGCAAAAAGGCTCATCCGCGATGCCCCACAAGCGCAATCCGGTGCTGACGGAAAATCTCACCGGCCTTGCTCGCATCGTGCGCATGAGCGTGGTCCCCGCGATGGAAAATGTGGCGCTGTGGCACGAGCGGGATATTTCGCACTCTTCCGTCGAGCGTATGATCGGGCCGGACGCGACCGTCACGCTCGATTTTGCACTGGTGCGCCTCACCGGCGTTATCGACAAGCTGCTGGTCTATCCGGATAACATGGAGCGCAATCTCAACCAGTTCCGCGGGCTTGTCCATTCCCAGCGCGTGTTGCTGGCGCTCACGCAAGCCGGCGTGTCGCGGGAGGGTTCCTACCGTCTCGTCCAGCGCAACGCGATGCGCGTTTGGGAAGACGGCGCGGAATTTCTTGAAGAACTTCTGGCTGATGAAGAAGTGCGCGCAGCACTCAGCGAAGGGGACATCCGCGAGAAATTCGACCTCGACTATCACACCAAACATATCGACACGATCTTCGCCCGCGTCTTCGGCGACGAAGGCTGAACCTTATGAAACTGGCGGAAGCCGACATCATCATTGTTCCCGGCTACACCAATTCCGGGCCGGAACACTGGCAGACCGGCTGGGAGCGCAAGATGGCGACCGCCCGGCGCATCGATCAGGAGGATTGGCACAAACCGGTTGTGGAAGACTGGGTTGCGAACCTGCTTGCCGCTATCGAAGAGGCAGAAAAACCGGTGGTTCTCGTCGCCCATTCACTAGGTGTGCAAGTGGTCGCGCAGGCTCTCGTTCGTGATGAAAAGGGCGTTATGAAGAAGGTCAAAGGTGCCTTTCTCGTTGCGCCGCCGGATGTCGAAAACCACGACATCAAGCCCAAACACCTGCAGACCTTCGGCCCCTACCCGCGCGACCCTTTTCCGTTTCCGTCCATCGTCATCGCCAGCCGGAACGACCCATTCTGCACCTATGAGAAGGCTGGCGACATGGCGAATTGCTGGGGTTCATTGCTGATCGACGGGCGCGAAAGCGGTCACTTCAATACCGAATCCGGCCATGGTCCTTGGCCGGATGGACTGATGGTCTTTGCGAATTTTCTCGCGCGACTTTAGCTCTTCCTTGTTTTGATCTCGCTCAGCATCGTGTCGATGCCCCGCTGTAGATATGAAATATCGTGGCCCATGAAAGCGCAGTCGTAGCCAAGCTCTGTGACCAGATCGACCTGCTCCGGCCCGGCGCACCAGGCGAAGGCGAGCTTGCCGCGTTTATGCGCCTCAATCGGCATGGTTTTCACGATCTCAATCGTCTCTGGCCCGTAGGGATCGGGGATCACCTTCTGGCGAATGGAGATCGACAGATCGCCGGGTCCGCAGAAGATACCGTCAATGCCGTCGAGATCTAGAATAGCCTCCATGTTGGAGACGGCCTCTGCGGTTTCGATCATCGCCATGATTGGGATATGCTCGTTGGCCTGCGTCACATATTCGGGGTTGGTGATGCCCATGAGCCCGGCCCCATGGGTCGGCCCGAAAGAACGATCCCCGACTGGGATGTATTTTGCGGCGCTCACCAGCGCCTTCGCATCATCGAGAGTGTTTATCATCGGCGCGATGATGCCGTGGGCGCCTGCGTCCAGCGCGCGGCTCACGAGGTCGAAACGACCCACTGGCACCCGCACCATCATCGGTTTGCCCGAAGGCATCACCGCTGCAATGCCTCTTATGACGCTGTTCTCCGTCTGCATGCCGTGCTGCATGTCCAGCGTCACGAAGTCGATATTCGTGCGCGCCAACAGTTGTAGATAAAGCGGGTCCTGTTGGCCTGACCATGCGGAGACGGGCACGCCGTCCTTCTTCAAAAGGTCGGTCAGTCGTTTCATGGTCTGCCCCTCCCAAGGCCGGTCGGTGGCTTACTCGCTCGAAATCTCTTCGGCGGCCTGCATCAGGAATTCGCGCATCTTGGTCCGCAGTTCCTCGTCGTTGACGGTCGCGCTGGATGCGTCGAGATCAGC
>JBCCRF010000101.1:0-9236 GCA_039208305.1 Pseudomonadota bacterium | reverse complement strand
GCGGCCTAGCTTCTCGAGGCTGTTCCAGATGCGGTCATTTGCACCGGACGCTGCGAAGTGATCTCCGCCGCCGCCATTGACCGCCTTCTCGCGTTCAATGATGGCGGTGAACGTGTCGGTCGCTGCGTCGATCACCGACATGTCGGAAAATGCCCCGCGCAAGACGAAGACGCCGGGACCATTTAGCAGGATTGATGCCAGTTCGGTTCGCAGGGCCGCGGCCCTGTCTTCGTCCGCGGGCCAATCGGCCAGACCGGCGCAATTGTAAATCGGCACATTCTTTACGATCTCGAGCGCGTTCGGCGCGTCGGAAAGGTCGCAGACGCGGCTGATGATCTTGCGAAGGTCGTCCATGACAGCCCTGATTTCGGCGTGTAAACTGGCCAGCAAGATTGATGCGAGATGCGGCGCGTTTCAAGCGCGAAACTATCTCGTGCCCGACCGTGAGGACACCAAATGCTGACGAAGACCGATGGCGCCACCATTCCCCAAGAGCACGCCAACACGCCGGAACAGGCGCGCGCCAAGGCCGTGCCGCTGGACTGGGCCGACCCTTTCGGCCTCGATGCGCAGTTGGATGAAGACGAGCGGCTGATCCGCGACACGGCCCATAGCTACGCACAAGACAGGCTGGCGTCCCGCGTCATCGAGGCAAACCGCAACGAGATCTTTGACCGCGCCATTATGAGTGAGATGGGTGAACTCGGCCTGCTGGGTGCGACCCTGCCGGAGGAATTCGGTGGGGCCGATGCAAGCTATGTGTCCTACGGTTTGATCGCCCGTGAAGTCGAACACATCGACAGCGGCTACCGATCCGCCATGTCCGTTCAGTCTTCCCTCGTGATGCACCCGATCTTCGCCTACGGCACGGACGAGCAGCGGCAAAAGTTTCTCCCGGAACTGGCAGCCGGGCGTATGGTGGGTTGCTTCGGTCTTACCGAGCCAGATCACGGATCTGACGCGGGTGGTATGCTGACCCGAGCCAAGCCAGTTCAGGGTGGCTACAGCTTATCGGGTGCCAAAAACTGGATCACCAACTCGCCGATCGCCGATGTGATGGTGGTGTGGGCGAAGCTGGATGAAGGCGAGGGCGACAAGATCCGTGGCTTCATTCTGGAGCGCGGCATGAAGGGGCTGGAAACGCCGAAGATCGAGGGCAAATTCTCGCTGCGCGCATCGGCAACCGGTATGATCCAGATGGACGAAGTGTTCGTGCCGGAGGCCAATCTGCTGCCGCATGTTTCCGGTCTCGCTGGACCATTTGGTTGCCTCAACAAGGCGCGCTACGGCATCTCTTGGGGTTCTATGGGCGCGGCTGAATTCTGCTGGCATGCTGCGCGCGGCTACACGCTGGACCGCAAGCAGTTCGGCCGTCCTCTGGCACAGACGCAACTGATCCAGAAGAAGCTGGCCGACATGCAGACGGAGATCGCGCTTGGTCTTCAAGGCTCGCTACGGCTTGGTCGTCTGATGGACGATCATACCGCGCCGGTGGAACTGATCTCGCTGATGAAGCGCAACAACTGCGGCAAGGCGCTCGATATCGCCCGTACAGCCCGCGACATGCATGGCGGTAACGGAATTTCGGACGAATACGGCGTCATCCGCCATGTGATGAACTTAGAGGCGGTGAACACCTATGAGGGCACGCATGATGTGCACGCCCTGATACTGGGCCGCGCGCAGACCGGTCTTCAGGCCTTTATGTAAATTGCGCGAAAATCGTTGACGTTCGTGCGGGTCGGGCCGGTGATGACGAGATCGCCCAATCGCTCGAAGAATGTGTAGGCATCGTGAGTATTCAGCATGGCCTGTGGGGCCATGCCGAGTGCCTGCGCGCGGGCGAGGGTGTCCGGTGTCACGATGGCACCGGCATTGTCTTCGCTGCCATCGATCCCGTCCGTGTCAGCGGCGATGGCCCAGATGCCCGGCGCGCCATCCAGCGCGATGGCGAGTGCCAGCAGGTATTCGCAGTTGCGTCCCCCGCGTCCGCAGGCCGCGCCACGTTCGACGGTGACGGTGGATTCGCCTCCCGAGACGATCGTGGACGGGCCTCGTGCCGTGATGGCCATTATCGCGTGGGCGCGGCCCATGTCGCGGGCCTCGCCTTCGAGGTCGGCCCCAAGCGATACAATGGTTCCCCAGCTATGGCCCATGTCGGCGACGGTCTTTTCCAACACCACACCGGGGGTTGCGATCATGTGCAGTCCCGTCTTGGCGAAAATTGGATCGTTCGGCTTTGGCGTCTCTGCTGCAGACTCGGACAGGCGCTTGTTGATCGACGGCGCTAGCTCCATCCCATAGCGCGCAACGATGGCGCGGGCATCGGCCAGCGTCGTCGGGTCGGGCACGGTGGGGCCGGAGGCGATGGTGCTCGGGTCGTCGTGCGGCACGTCGGAGACCGCCAGCGTTACCACTCGGGCGGGGTGAGCCTGTTGCGCCAATCGTCCACCTTTGATGGCGGAGACGTGTTTGCGCACGGCGTTCATTTCGCCGATGGGTGCACCACTCATAAGAAGGGCTTTGTTGAGAGCCTTTTTCTCCTCAAGTGTGATGCCGTCTGCAGGCGCTGCGAGAAGCGAAGAGCCGCCACCGGATATGAGACACAGCAAAAGGTCGTCTTCGCCAAGTTCGGCGACATCATTGAGAATGCGTTGTGCAGCGTGGAAACCGCTATCGTCCGGCACAGGGTGGGCAGCCTCCAACACTTCAACCCGGGTGCACGGTTCGCCGTGGTCATATCGCGTGAGCGCGATGCCGGAGAGCGGAGCATCGGCGGGCCATACGTTTTCGGTGGCCGCAGCCATGCTCGCGGCTGCCTTGCCGGCTGCAATGACGAGTGTTCGGCCCTTTGGAGGTGGCGGAAGATGGTTGGCCAATGTGGTGGCCGGGGCAGCATAGCGTATGGCGGTATCAAACAAGCCGCGCAAGGCTGCGACGGGATCGGAGGCAGGCATGGTCATCGTGCAGGCATACGTTGACACGGACCCGCTCTGCAATCGACATGGGCACTTGTTTCCAGAGCGAAGGGAATGTTGCCTTGTCCAATCCCACCGTCACCGAATTGCGGCTTTCCTCTGACAAGCGCTGCTTGGCCGTCGTCTTCGACAATGGCGACCGTTTCGAGCCGAGCGCGCAATTGCTACGGGTGGAATCGCCCTCTGCGGAGGTGCAGGGACATGATCCGAGCCAAAAGACCATCGTGCCGGGAAAGCGCGATGTTGCAATCGCGGGTATTGAGCCCGTCGGCAATTACGCCGTGCGGCTGATCTTCGATGATGGGCACGACACCGGCATTTTCTCGTGGGAGGTGCTGCATCGACTCGGATCGCAACATGGTGAGTTGCTGGCGACTTATCGGGAGAAACTCACACAAGGCGGGCTGCCTGAATAGCTGTACCTGTGGCCAGCGGGGATAGCCTCAGCCGACATCTTGGCGGTCGCCTGTAGGGCGGCTAGCACGGCGTGACCGTAGACAGCTTGGACCGGGCGATGGCCAAACTCTATTTCAACTACTCCACCATGAATGCAGGCAAATCCACCGCCCTTCTGCAGGCATCGCACAATTATCGCGAGCGGGGGATGCGGACGTTGCTGCTAACGGCTGCGGTGGATGATCGTCGCGGCGTCGGCATCATTGGTTCGCGCATCGGGCTGGAGGCGCGAGCGGAAATCTTCCGCGCCGAGGATGATCTTTTGGCGCTGGTGAGGGCAATTGGCGACGACGACAAGCCGGATTGTGTGCTCGTGGATGAAGCGCAGTTCCTCACCGAAAAGCAGACTTGGCAGCTGGCAACCTTAGCCGACCGCGATCGCATTCCCGTGATGTGCTACGGCCTGCGGACGGATTTTCAAGGCAAGCTGTTTCCCGGCAGCCGGGCACTGCTGGCGATTGCCGATTCAATGCGTGAAATCCGTACGATCTGTTGGTGTGGGCGAAAGGCAACGATGGTTCGACGCCTGGATGCGGAGGGCAACGTGCTGGAGGAGGGTGATCAGGTCTCCATCGGCGGTGAAGAAAGCTACGTATCGCTGTGCCGGACCCATTGGGTCGACAAGGATATAGGTCCGCACCATCAGCTTCAGCTGAAAATCTGAGCCCATCACCGGCTTTGACGCAAAAGCGACATTCACGGTCACGCCCTGCCGCAATCCGCTCATGGTTCAATTCACCGCGTCAGCTTAGCTTAGACCTGTGGTTCGATCACGATCCGGGGGGATAACATGGGCAATCATACGGAAATGTTGAGCAACGTGTTGCAGCCGGTGGGTGCAGCAAGGGGGTTGCCGAACAAGTTCTACATTGACCAAACCACTTTTGAGGCCGAGCGTGATGCGGTCTTTTTCCGCAATTGGGCGGCGGTCGGTTTTGGTATGGATGTTCCAGAGGAGGCCGACGCCAAGCCCATCGATTTTCTAGGCCTCCCGCTGCTGCTGGTGCGCGGCCGGGACGGCCAGGTTCGTGTGTTTCAAAACACCTGCCGCCATCGTGGCATGATCCTTGTGGACGAGCCGAAAAAGATGCGCGGTGTCATCCGCTGCCCATACCATTCCTGGTGCTACGATCTGAATGGCGATTTGAAGACGACGCCCCATGTCGGCGGGCCGGGGCAAAATACCGATGAGCAGATCGATCGTGATGATCTCGGTCTGATCGAAATCCGCAGCCATGTCTGGCAGGACGTGATCTTTATCAACGTCTCCGGCGAAGCGCCGCCTTTTGAACAAGCCGCCTCCACGATGCTGGAACGATGGAAGGAATTCGAGCAGCCTGGATATTTCGGCGGGGCAGACTCAACTTTCGAGCTGGACGTTAAGTGCAACTGGAAACTGGCGGTGGAGAATTATTGCGAAAGCTATCACCTTCCGTGGGTTCACCCAGGGCTGAACTCCTATTCGCGGCTGGAGGACCACTATCACATTCTGCAGCCTGGCGAATTTTCCGGGCAGGGCACCCTAGTCTACAATCCTGATCTGTCGAAGGATCGCGCTTTCTCAAATTATTCCGGCCTGTCCGAAAAATGGGACAAACAGGCGGAATATATCTCGCTCTTTCCCAACGTGCTGCTCGGCGTCCATCGCGACCACCGCTACGCCATTATACTGGTGCCGCAGGGGCTGGAGCGCACGACGGAGCGAATAGCCATCTATTATGCCGATGAACCTATGACGGGTCGTGATTACGCGGACCTGCGCGCGAAGAATGCTGCGCAGTGGAAGGAGATTTTCGAAGAAGACATTACTGTGGTGGAGGGCATGCAGGCTGGCCGCCATGGCAGATTCTTTGATGGCGGCAAGTTTTCTCCGGCCATGGATGAACCCACCTGGCTGTTCCACCACTGGATTGCCTCGCAGATGGTGGCGGTCGCCTGATCGCTCTGCATCCGTGACCGACGAGGAACTTGACGACGCAATTCTGGCGGCACACGCGGTGTCAGATGCTGATCGGCTGGCGCAACTTTACTCCGACGCTGCGCAACGGAAGCAAAAGGAAGGTGATGGTAAGGCGTACGGCTTCCTGCTGGTTCAGGCCTATGTCTTCGCGCTGGAAAGCGGGTCCCCGCTAGCGAATGATTTGCACGCAAGGCTGAAGCGAATGGGCCGAGAAGCCTAAAAGGCGTTTCACCTTTGTTTCAAACCCTTCGAAAATTCTGCACCCATAGCCAAGTACGCGGCCGGTCTCCGCGAGAGAATTAACATCATGCTAACTATAACCACCCAAAGCTGACCTGGGCTTTTGTGCCGGGTTTCGACGCCCGGTGCCTTGGCAATGGTTAGATCGGGTCTGGTTTCGCACTCGATCCTGATGAGTTCAGTTGCGGGTATCTCGGTTATGACGTCCACGTTTCAGTCGATCTTCAAGCGATCAATTGCGGGCAACACGAAGTTGGAACCGCCAACAGCTGACAGACCTGTCATGCGCGCGCTGGAACCTCGTATCTTGCTGGATGCAGCTGCAGTGGACACTGCGCTCGATATTGCCGGTCAAGCGGCCCATAGCCGATTGGCAGACGACTATCTTGCCAACACCGGCATAGCTGAGCAGTCCGTCGATACCGATGGTGCCGACGCGCCCATGGCCAGACCTGTCATGCTGGAAGATGACGCTGCGGATGAGGCGGTGGAACCGCGCCGTACTGACCGTGAAATTGTCTTCATCGATGGCAGCCTTCCAGACATCGATGGCTTGCTGGCATCGCTTGAACCGGGCGTTGTCGTTCACGTGCTCGACCAGGATCGCGATGGCGTGTTGCAGATGGCCGAGCTTCTTGAAGAAGAGACCGATTTCGAAGCCATCCATATCTTTTCCCACGGGGAGCCGGGCGCATTGCAGTTGGGCACCGCCACACTCGATGCCGAGAGTATTGTGGGCATCCATCGCGGGGCGCTAGCGGCCATTGGCGATGCCTTGACCGCAAGCGGTGATCTTCTGATCTATGGCTGCAACTTCGGTCAGGGCGAGCTCGGACGTGAAGCGGCGGGTCGTCTTGCGTCCGTCACAGGTGCCGATATCGCAGCCTCTGATGATCTGACAGGCTCGGAGTCGCTGGCAGGGGACTGGGACCTAGAACTGGAATTGGGTCAGGTCGAAACGCAAGCATGGTCTGCGCCAGACTGGAACCACATTCTGGACGGCTACACCCTTGTGGCGAATACACCTCCGACCGTTGGGCATCTCGATGGTGGTATCATCGGGACGTCGAACACGACGGCTCTTTGGGCTGGAGCCGCTGTCTTCGACCAAGGCGGACCGCAGGAGCAGGCCTATGACATTCAGGCCACGCTCGTCGGCTTGACGGAAAATACCTTCGCCACCTTCGAGACCGCCGCTTCGGGCGATGGTTCGATGGACGACTTCCGTGTTGTCGTCACCAATGTGAACGGCGAAACGCAGCCCGGCGTACGCGATACGGGTTTTGTCACCGTTCAGTGGCAGATTATCGACCCAGTTACGGGTGACCCGGCACCGCTCGATGCATTCGATATCGCTTTTGACGAACTCGGAGCGATCGCTGGAGTGCCGGAAAGCGGCGATACCGTCATCGTAGATGCTACCGAGCTGTGGACCTACACGCGCGAAACCGGAAGCGACGTGGACGTGAGCGCAGACCTTGGCGATCTTGTCGCGCAAGGTACTCAGCCGGTGAATGGCTCCAACTCGGCGATTAGCCTCTCGTTTCAGGAAAGCAACAGCTTCCTCGTTACCTACGCATCTACAACGTTGGTCTCCAACTTCGATATCGATGGTGATGCGGCGCTAACGCGCTACACCACGCCTGATGCGCAGGCCACGCAGTCCCTCGATCTCGACACGACCGCGCCGGGAACCAACTATACCGTGAACTATCAGAACACTTCGGGTGCGGATGTTCCGGTGGGAATCGTGTCCCAGAATGTCGATATTTTCGAGTTCGATTCCGAAACGCTGGACTCCATTACAATCCGTCTGACGAATGCGTTTCAGGGTGACCGGATCAACTATGATGAGACGCTGCTGCTAAACCTCGGCGAATTTGGGATTAGCGTGAACAGTGTAACGACCGGGGTTCCAACGCCCACGGTGCCGGGTGAGATCGAGGTAACCCTGACGGGGACAGCGCAGATTTCGGACTACGAGACGGCATTGCAGTCGCTCACTTTCGAGAACACGGCAGCCGACGTCGATCTGAACACGACAACGCCGCGCATCGTTGAATTTGAATTGTCCGATGGTGTGATCTCGACGACAGGCGTCCAGACGCAGATCACCATCGTTCCGCAGGGTGCAGCGCCGATCGCGGCAGCCAACATCTATGTCGAGGACGAGGACGAGACCATCGTCACTGGCTTTGCTGATGGTCTTCTGGGCAACGACGCCATCTCGGGTGGGGCGCCCCTCACCATTACCGACGCTCGTGATAGTCAGAATGCGCTCATTCCAATTAACGCCGTCGGTGCAGCTTCACCAATCGTGCACAGAACGCCTGGTGGTGCCGATCTTACGCTCTATGTCGATGGCAGTTTTGAGTATGTGCCCGATACCCATGTGTCGGGCCGTGAAAGTATCGCGTACACCGTCAGCGGTGGCGGCGGCAGCGACATGTCCTACGCGACCTTCGATATTCAGCCCGTCGTTGATGATGTCACGCTGTCCGTTTCGCAACCGACCCCGGTCAGCACCGAAGATGCGGCGACCGCTCCAATTTCCGTCACGGTAAGCTCGCCGGACATTTCGGAATCGCAGGTGATCTTTGCGGAGGACATACCGGAAGGTGTAATCTTGACAGATGGTACCAACAGTTTCCGTGCTGGGACCAATGGCGAGTTCGACGTGAACATTACGAACTGGGATCGCAACCAATTGCGTGTGCTTCCGGTGCAGAATGACGATCGCGATGTGGAGATCGTCTTCAGCGTGGAAAATTACGAGATCGATGGATCGGTCAGTTTCGACACACAGACGGTCGTCTTTCAGGTCAACGCTGTGGCCGATGAACCGGTCTTGGAGGTGGACGAGATCGTTGCCAATGTGGATGCGACGGTGGTCCTGTCCGATGTCATCACGTTGGAGCTGTTTGATTTTGACGGTTCTGAGACCTTCTCTGCGATCCAGCTTGCCAACATTCCGGCGGGTGCCACGCTGTTTAGCAACAATGGCAACATTCCAATCAGCGGCGGCATCGCACAGTTACAGGAATCCGATCTCGTTTCGCTGGTTATGACACCACCTCAGACCGGTCAGCCTGAAATTTACCTGCTGGAGATGTCGGCTTCCACTCAGGAGACGGGTGCTGAGAACGGCATTGATTCCTTCAGCGCATCCGTTGGACCGCTCATTCTCCGTGTTGATCTCAACAATGACGATGCAGCGGTCATCGCCAACGCTGATACGGCAAGCACAGTTTCAACCCTGCCCATCAGTATCGACGTCTTGGACAACGACATTATCCCTGACGGTGGTGAACAGGTGACCCATATCAATGGTGTCCTCGTTTCGCTGAATGACCCGATGCCGCTGCCTGCAGGTCTTGGAACGGTGACGGTCAATGCATTCAACCAGATCTTCTACGAACCCGGTCCGAACGCATTTGGTGAGGTGAAATTTCAGTATACGGCGCGCGATGGCGACGATGATACCGGCACTGCAGTCGTGACGGTGAACGTGCTGCCAACCTGGTATGTGACCGTCAATGGAACCGCGCAGGAAGGCGGCGCGGCGGATGTGACTGTTGGTCTGAATGGGGGGGTTAGCCCAG
>JBCCRF010000100.1:0-9237 GCA_039208305.1 Pseudomonadota bacterium | reverse complement strand
CCGGCGCTTGTGGAGCGGCTGGCGCGGGAGGAGATCGTGCTAGAGGTCTGCCCGCGATCCAACATGGCGCTTGGCGTTTACGAGACTCCCGAAGATCATCCGCTGGCCGCTCTTAAGGCGGCAGGTGTGAAAGTAACCCTGAACTCTGACGACCCGCCATTTTTCGACACGACGCTTGTTCACGACTACGCATTCGCTCGCAGACATGCTGGCTTTAGCGAAGCCGATCTGCTGGCCTGCACGCGCACGGCCATTGAAGCGGCCTTCGTGGATGAGGATACACGCGCTGCGCTGTTGAAGCGGTGTGCGGCTTCCGCATAGGGTTGATGCGACCACCACTCCGCAGGCCGCCACCCCATGCATGAGAACCTGACCGTCGTCGATCATCCGCTGGTGCAGCACAAGCTCACCATCATGCGCGACAAGAGCACCTCCACCGCGAGTTTCCGCCGCCTGTTGCGAGAGATTTCGCTGCTGCTGTGCTATGAGGTCACGCGCGGGCTGGAGACGGAAGACATCACGATCGAAACGCCGATGGGCGAGATGCAGGCACCGCAGTTGAAGGGCAAGAAGCTCTGCTTCGCCTCCATCCTGCGCGCGGGCAACGGGCTGCTGGAAGGCATGCTGGATCTGGTGCCATCCGCCCGGGTCGCCCATGTGGGTCTCTACCGCGACCACGACACGCTGGAGGCTGTGGAGTACTACTACAAGGCCCCCGGCGGCCTGGGCAACCGCGTCGTCATCGCCGTGGATCCGATGCTGGCCACCGCGAACTCCGCCTCCCTTGCCATCGACAAGCTGAAGCGCAGCGGCGCAACAGACATCCGTTTCCTCTGCCTGCTCGCCGCACCAGAAGGGGTGAAGGCGCTGACGGACGCCCATCCGGACGTGCCTATCGTCACCGCAGCTCTGGACGAGAAACTGAACGAAAACGGATACATTGTGCCGGGCCTCGGGGATGCGGGCGACCGCATGTATGGCACCAAATGAGCATTGCCACCTACCCCAGCCTGAAAGGCCGCACCGTTCTCATAACCGGCGGCGGCTCCGGGATCGGCGAGCAGATCGTGCGCCGTTTTGCCGAACAGGGCAGCCGCGTCGGCTTCCTCGATATCGCGGAGGAGCCATCCAAAGCGCTAGCCGCAGAACTCGGCGAAAACGTCATCTTCCAGCATTGCGACATCACCGATATCGATGCGCTGCGGGCGTCCATCGCCACAGTGGCGGACCATTTCGGCCCCATCACCGTGCTGGTGAACAACGCCGCCCATGACGAACGCCACAAGCTTGAAGACGTGACACCCGAATACTGGGACGGACGCATCGCGGTGAATTTGAAGCATCAGTTCTTCGCCGCACAGGCCGTCGCGCCGGGCATGAAGGAGGCCGGCGGCGGATCCATCATCAATATGGGGTCGACCTCATGGATGGTGGGGCAAGGCGGGATGGCGGCGTATACGGCTTCAAAATCCGCCGTCCTTGGCTTGACCCGTTCGCTCGCCCGCGATCTCGGCCCCTACAACATCCGCGCGAACTCCATCGCGCCGGGCTGGATTATGACCGAGCGGCAGGAGACGCTATGGCTGACGCCTGAAGGCGAAAAGGAACTGATGGAACGCCAGTGCCTGAAGCGCAAACTGGTGCCGGACGATATCGCACGCCCCGTGCTGTTCTTCGCCTCCGACGAATCCGGCGCCTGCACGAACCAGAGCTACGTTGTGGACGGCGGCTGGACTTAACCCCGCAGCAACCAAGACGAACGATTGCACTTCGCCCTTACCGAAGCGGCAATAGAGGCCAGTCATCATGCGCGCCTGTTGGGGTGCGGTATGAACGGGCAATGCGATGAACGGATACATTCCCTTTGCGGCAATGGCCGTTCTGGCGGGCATCGGCTTCGTGAAACTGGCCGATTTGCCGTCCAACCATCCAGCGCAGAACCAACAGCGCGTGGCTGTTGAGCCCCAGCGCTCCGGCGAGGCGGTCGCGTATCGTAAGAACGGGCATTTCATGTTCAACGCCGCCATGAACGGGCGTAATGTGCGGGTGCTGGTGGATACGGGCGCGTCCGGCGTTGCGATCAACGAAAGCACGGCACGGCGCATCGGACTGCAGCTCAAAGACAGCGACTTCACCGGTCAGGCCAGCACCGCCAACGGTAAAACCGCATTCGCCCGCGCCAACATCAAACGTATCGAGATCGGCGGCGTCACGGCGCGAAACGTGGCCGCCATGGTCCTGCGCGACGAGGCGCTGGGCGGCACGCTGCTGGGCATGAGCTTTCTGAACAAACTCAGCCGTTTCGAGTTCGACGGGAACAGGCTGACGTTGGTGCAGTAGATGGTCTCTGGTACCCGACGGAAGCTCGGACGATGAGATGGCCGATCGCTATCGGCTTCGGCTTATTGTTCATCGCGCTTGCAACGCAGCTAGCGGGCCCAGGACCGCTCGATGTCGGGCCGCACAGGCCACCGCTCACTGCAGAAGAACTGCCGAAGCCTCGCAGTTTTGGTTGGCGCAATCCGCTGCTGGAACACTATCGCGACCGGATTTCCGCGCCCCGCCGCACGGTCATCACCAGAACGAATGGTGAGTTTCGCGTCGAGGCATTCATGAACGGTCGCGGCATGCGCACGCTGGTCGATCCCCGCGCGACCACGGTCACAATGGATGAGGAAACCGCTGGCATTATCGGCATCCGCGTCAGCGAAACCGACTTCGATCGTGAGATGGAGACAGTCAACGGAAAAGTGCGCTACGCGCAGGTCTCCGTCGAACGCATCTCGATCGGCGATATAAGCCTGCGCAATGTGCGCGCCCGCGTGTTGCAGAGCGTGCTGGAAGGCGACGGACGTCGTACCGTACGGATCGGCATGAGCTTTCTGAACCGTCTAGACCGGTTCACCTTCACCGGCGACCGGCTGACATTGGTGCAGTAAGGGCCGGTCAGCCGTCAGCTAGCTTTGCGAGTTGCTCTGTGCGCGGCATGGAAGTCGTGCTGTAGCCCGAGTCCACAAAGTGTATTTCGCCCGTCGTACCGGACCCCAAATCCGACAGCAGGTAGAGCGCGGCACCGCCAATTTCGTCCAGCGTGACGGTGCGCTGAAGTGGTGCGTTCTTGGCCTGCCAATTGTACATCGCTCGCGCGTCCGACACGCCGGCACCAGCGAGCGTTCGCACAGGGCCAGCGGAAATCGCGTTCACGCGGATGCCCTGCGGACCGTAGTCGGAGGCGAGGTAGCGCACAGATGCTTCCAGCGCAGCCTTCGCGACACCCATCACGTTGTAGTTCGGCATCACACGGGTTGCGCCGCCGTAGGTTAGTGTCAGCATCGAACCGCCTTCGTTCATGAGAGCGGCCGCGCGTTTGGCGGTTTCGGTGAAGGAGAAGCAGGAAATGACCATAGTGCGCGAAAAATTCTCGCGGCTTGTGTCGGCATAAAGGCCCTTGAGCTCGTTCTTGTCAGAAAAGCCGATGGCATGGACGAAAAAATCCAGCCCGCCCCACCTCTCTTTCAGCGTGTCGAAAACAGCATCTACCGAAGCGATGTCTTCCACATCGCAGTCAAGCAGAATGTCGGAGCCGAGCTCCGCCGCCAACGGAGCAACGCGCTTGCCGAATGCTGCACCCTGATGGGTAAAGGCGAGGTCAGCCCCATGGGCACGCAGCGTGCGCGCGATGCCGTAGGCGATGGAGTTCTTGTTCGCCACGCCCATGATGAGGCCGCGCCTACCGGCCATGATATTGGATTGCAATTCGGTCATATCGTTTGCCTTTAATGTCGCGCTCAGAACCTGTCGCTCCGCACAAACGACCGGGATTTTCCAAAAACCCAGACGAATTCAGCGATCAATTCTTTCTTCCAAGGAGAGTAAACCGGGTCTCCGCCATCAGCTCTTATGATGGCGTCCACAACAATTTCTGCAGTGAAATGGTCAGCAATCTGCAAAAAAGTCTCTTCCTTGTCGAACATGAACCCGAGCTCTGATCGGGTCCAATCGAGAAAGAAGTTCAGAACTTCCTCGTTTGTTCTCGCTTCATCTAGCTTCATGCGATTGTGAATACCGGTTCACGCGTAGCGGGCGAAGGCGAGCGACGCGTTGGTGCCGCCGAAGCCAAAGGAGTTCGAGAGAACCGTGTTCAGTTCAACATTTTCCTCACGATCGGTAACGATGGGCATGTCGGCGAAATCCGGATCGATGTCTTCGATATGGGCGGATTTACAGATGAAGCCGTTTTGCATCATCAGCAGCGAGTAGATCGCTTCCTGCACGCCGGTAGCACCCAGCGAATGGCCGGTGAGCGATTTGGTGGCCGAGATTTTCGGACAATTGTCCGCACCATAGATTTCCCGCAGCGCTGCGATTTCCTTCTGGTCGCCGACGCCGGTGGAGGTGGCGTGGGGGTTGATATAGTCGATCTTGTCCAACCCTTCGGTGGCCATCTGCATGCAACGGATCGCGCCCTCGCCGGACGGGGCCACCATGTCATAACCGTCGGAGGTTGCGCCGTAACCCACGACCTCGCCGTAGATCTTTGCGCCACGCGCCTTCGCGTGTTCCAACTCTTCCAGAACCAGCACGCCCGCACCGCCGGCGATAACGAAACCATCGCGGTTTGCGTCGAAGGCGCGGGAAGCGACTGAGGGCGCTTCATTGTATTTCGACGACATGGCGCCCATCGCGTCGAACAGGTTCGACATGGTCCAATCGAGATCCTCCGATCCGCCGGCGAAAATCACATCCTGCTTGCCCAGTTGGATGGTCTCGTAGGCGTTGCCGATACAGTGGTTCGACGTCGCACAGGCAGACGAAATGGAGTAATTGACGCCCTTGATCTCGAACTGCGTGGCCAGCACGGCTGACGCGGTGGAGGACATCGCTTTGGGCACAGCCGTTGGGCCAATGCGCTTGGGAGAGCCGGTGTCCACCGTCTTCTGCGCCGCTTCCACGATTGTCTTTGTGGATGGACCACCGGAACCCATGATGATGCCGGTGCGCGGGTTCACCACTTCGCCCTGCTCCAGACCGGAATCCTGGATAGCCTGTTGCATCGCGATGTAGTTCCACGCCGTGCCCTGGCTCATGAAGCGCACCGTGCGGCGGTCCAATACCTCGAACGGGTCCAGATCGGGACGACCCGACACCTGGCTGCGGAAATTGTGCTCAGCGAAGGTCTCTTCCGTGCGGATCCCGGATTTCGCCTCGCGCAGCGAGGCCAGAACTTCGTTGGAATTGTTGCCGATGGAGGAAACGATCCCCATCCCGGTGACGACCACTCGTTTCATGAGCCTGTCTTCCCTTGTTTGCGCGTCGGCATGGCGTGAAATTGGAATCTGGGGTGGCGGCGCGCCACTGGCAAGTGTCAGCCGTCCTTGAATAGGGCGACTTTGAGATCTTTGGCAGTGAAAACCACTTCGCCGTCAGCCTTCACCAAGCCATCGGCTATGCCGAGAACGAGGCGGCCACGGCGTACGTTACGAAAATCGATCTCATATTCCACCAGTTTCGTGGCGGGCGTAACCTGGCCGGTGAACTTGACCTCACCTGTAGAGATGGCGCGGCCCTTGCCCGGCTCGCCCAACCAGCCGAGATAAAAGCCGGTGAGCTGCCACAGAGCGTCGAGGCCGAGACAGCCGGGCATCACCGGATCGCCTTCGAAATGACAGGGAAAGAACCAACGGTCGGGCGTGATATCATATTCGGCGCGGATGTGGCCTTTATCGTGCTCCCCGCCGCTCTCCGAAATGGCGCGGATGCGGTCGATCATCAGCATGGGCGGCAAGGGCAGTTGAGCATTGCCCGGACCAAACATTTCGCCATGGGCGCAGGTGATCAGGTCCTCGTAGTTGTAGCTGGATTTCTGTTCCGCCATGGGGGCTTGGGCCTCGTTCAGCATAAGGTCAGTCGCGTCGGTGCCACGCTTATAGGCCGCGCACGGGGGGGTCAAATGGTCAAGCTTGTAACATGGAGCGTGAAACTCTAGTATTTCGTGGAAGAGGGAACCACCCGCACCAACGGGCCGCACACCCGTGACGCGGCGGAAGAGATTTAAGCGAGAGCCATGATGGATCGGACTGTCGATCACAGCCATGACATAACCGAACCGCTCGACCTGACGCAAAAATTGCGCGATGCCGGGCTACGCCCGACGCGTCAGCGCATGTCACTTGGTGAGTTGATGTTCGCCAAGGGCAACCGTCATATCTCAGCGGAAGCCTTGCACGAAGAGGCACTGGCCGCGGACGTGCCGGTGTCGCTTGCGACGGTCTACAATACGCTGCATCAGTTCACCGAGGCCGGACTGCTGCGGGCCGTTGCCGTGGAATCGTCGAAAACCTATTTCGACACCAACACGTCAGACCATCATCACTTCTTCATCGAGGATGAGAACCGGGTGGTGGACGTGCCTGCCTCTCACATCAGCGTCTCGGACCTGCCGGAACCACCCGATGGTATGGAAATCGCACGCGTCGATGTTATCGTGAGACTGCGCAACAAAGATTGAGGTACGCGGTAGGGTGACCGGCACCGTCTCCCGCCTTCAATCTTTGATGATTTCGTTCTCGTAAGTACCCCAAAGCATCTCGCGGCGCACCCACATGGATACGCCGCGCGCCGTCACGCGACACCATTTCTCCTCGCACTCGCGCACATTCACCTGGAGACCGGGTTGAAGCCGCGCCACGGTGCGGGAACTGGCGGTTGCAGAACGTTTGGCGTCGAAGAAGGTGGCTTTCATCACCGGCGCTTTCGCCAGATCATCGATGGACCGACGCCGCTCCCACGGGGCAACGATGGCCGTACGGCGCGACGATAGCAGCGAATGCAGCACCCAACCGGTTGCTCCATCGGCATCGCGAACGCGACGCCAGCGGTCGAACTCCTGGATGATCTCAAGTGGCACACCGGCGCGCTGGTAGCGCCAGGCAATGGCGTATTTGCGGCCCGGGCCAACACGCAGATTGGCTTTGCGCGCTTTGAGGCTGACGAAACGTGGCAAAGGCAGCCCCGTCTCACGTCCGGTTTCTGCGGTCGCGGATGCACTGGCGGCAGCGGCTTGTGTCGGCATGCCAACATGTCCGATCGCAAGGCCTAGCATGATCGCAAAGACGAAGGTGCAGTGACGGATGATGCGAATGACGGCGTGGTCGCGACCGGACGTTGCGAGTTGGGGCATGTGGCTGAAACGGGCCTCGATCGGGCAGCATGGGCCAGTTGCGCAGGTTGCGCGCCGTTGCCATGAACCGCAGGATTGTGGGATAAGAGCCGCCTCGGGTGGCCCTTACATATTGGTTACTCCACTCTCGATAATTCGCGTTAAGTTGTGCTTGATGCGCATGGTTACCGAAGTCTTGCAGGGTGTGTTTTCGCAATGCCCACGGCGTACGGACTGCCGCTGCACCGGTCACCTTGTGGACACGGCTTGCCCTATACGCCAACGGCTTGACCACGCCTTCAAAAACGTTCGACAAGGTCCTTCATGAGCACCGCCAAGCCCACCGCAAAACCCAGGGTCATCGTCACCCGCAAGCTGCCGGACGCCGTGGAAACGCGGATGCGTGAACTGTTCGACACGCAATTGAATATCGACGACACGCCCATGACGAGAGAAGACTTGGCCGCAGCGATGGCGCAATGCGATGTACTGGTGCCCACCGTCTCGGATGATATTGACGCGGAACTGATCGCCGGTGCTGGCGAAAAGCTGCGCATGATCGCCCATTTCGGCAACGGGGTGGACAATCTCGACGTTGCCGCCGCTGCCGCCAAGGGCATCACCGTCACCAACACGCCTCGCGTGCTGACGGATGACACCGCCGATATGATTATGGCCATGATGCTGGCCGTACCCCGCCGCCTCGTCGAAGGTGCGCAGGTGATGGCAAGGGACGAGGCGTGGCCCGGCTGGTCACCCACCTGGATGCTGGGCCGTCGTGTTACCGGCAAGCGGCTGGGCATCGTCGGGATGGGGCGTATCGGTGCCGCTGTCGCGCGGCGGGCAAAGGCCTTCGGGCTTTCGATCCATTATCACAACCGCGAGAGAGCTTACGCCAAACTGGAAGACGATCTGGAGGCAACCTATTGGGAAAGCCTCGACCAGATGCTCGCGCGGATGGATTTCATCTCGATCAACTGCCCGTCGACACCTGCCACATACCACCTGCTGTCGGAACGCCGCCTCAAGCTTATGCCGCCCGACACGATCATCGTGAACGCGGCGCGCGGCGACATCATCGACGAGGACGCTTTGATCACCGCGCTTGAAGAGGATCGTCTCGGCGGCGCGGCGCTAGACGTATTCGAGAACGAACCGGCCGTTTCCACCCGCATGCAAGCACTCGCCGAACGAGGCAAGCTGGTCATGCTGCCTCATATGGGCTCTGCCACCGTGGAAGGGCGCAATGAAATGGGCGACAAGGTGCTCATCAACATCCGCACCTTCTTCGATGGCCACCGTCCACCGGACCGCGTTCTGCCGCCGCGGGGATAAATCGGAGCCGCTTGACGATTGCGGCACAGGCTTGTGCCTGGGATGACAAGCCAATTCGGTTCAACAGCTACCGATCAATCGACATGGTCGCGCACCGTGCCGCGTTTAAAATTATCGACATAGACCGTCGCCCAGCCGAAGGCGCTTTCGATGTCGCGGTAGTGGCCGATCTTGAAATATTGCGTATCGCCGTCGAAAGCGTCCGAGCCAATCGCACCCTCCACGCGCACGATAAATTCCCCGTTTGCCCAGACTTCCAGAAAACCAGTTCCATCGCGCCCACCCTTGATGCGGTAGCGCATATTCACCCAACCATCGGTCGGGTTGGGAAGCACCGGATTTTCACCTAGTTTCACGATGCGGAACGTGTCGGAATTACGGTAGTCAGGCCTATCCGCGATAAAAGGAAACTTGTCGAGATCCTGTTCTTCGATCGCCCGCTTGTAGGCAGGCACGTCGATTGCGCCCTCAGCGCTACGTGTTTCGAAATCGATCAGAGCATTGGCGAATTCGACCCGGTCGCGCGGCGCATTCTCGCTTTCCAATTCAAGGCGGAAGCCGGGCGTGAAGAAGGCATAGCTGGCATTATAGTTGCCTGGCGCAGCGGCCACGACCTCACGCTTGTCATTGTTCTGAACGGTGATGTGGAACACACCATTGTCGAAGCGCTGAGCGACGAAGGGGGAGGCCTTGCTCTCCTCCTTCCACTGACCGATCACCCAGCGGGTGGAGCCGAACAGCGG
>JBCCRF010000099.1:0-9263 GCA_039208305.1 Pseudomonadota bacterium | reverse complement strand
GCAACCGATCCGCCGGATTTTCTGGCATCGCAGATGTAGATTGGCCGCGCCATGGTGCGTCAGCTCGTTCCATTTCTGTCGCTGTTTGGCGGGATGATTTTTCTTATGATGGGCGGCGGATTGCATGCCGTCATCATTCCGGTCCGCGGGCAAATTGAGGGCTTCGGTACATTCCAGCTTGGCTGGATCGGTACGGGCTGGGCGCTTGGTTTCACCTTCGGCTGCTGGTTCATGCCGCACCTCGTGCGCCGCGTTGGCCATATCCGCACCTTTGGCGCGCTGACAGCGTTGTTGGCTGTGTCGATTCTGCTCAACGCGATCTGGATCGACGCGATTTTCTGGATCGCATTAAGAGCACTCTCCGGCTTCTGCTTTGCCGGCTGCTACATGGTAGCGGAAAGCTGGCTGAACGAGCGGGTGTCGAACGACCAGCGAGGGCAGATGTTCTCGATCTACGCCATCACCACGATGGCGGCGATGGCGGCGGGACAATATCTGCTCGTGGTGGCGGAGCCGACACGGGACACGCTCTTCATGCTGGGCGCCATTCTTTTCGCACTGGCGCTTATCCCCACCAGCGTGTCGCGGGCGCAATCACCCGCGCCGCTGAACAAGAGCGAGCTCGACGTGAAAGGACTGTTCCTGAGCTCTCCGGCTGCTGCGGTGGGCGCGTTTGTTGCCGGCGTGATCTCTGCCTCCTGGACTACCTTCGGACCCGTCTACGGTCAGCAGGTGGGCATGTCGTCCGCCATGATCGCTTCGCTTTTGGCGGTGGCACTGGCGGGCTCTGCAATCTTTCAGTTTCCGCTCGGCAAGCTCTCCGACCTGATCGATCGCCGCTACGTTATGGCGATCGCAGGTGTGATCGGGATCATCGCAGGCAGCATCATGACCGCAATGACAGCGACCGGGCAGTTCGACACTCTCTTCTTCGCGGCTGTGTTTCTTTATGGGGGCGTGATTTTTTCCATCTATTCGCTCGCAGTCGCGCTGGCAAACGATCGTGCCGGGGATGACTTCGTCAAGGTCGCGAGCAGCGTGTTGCTGGTCTACGGCATCGGCACGATGGTGGGGCCGCTGATGGCCGCGCAAATCATGTCGATTGTCGGCCCTGCGGGGGTCTTCACCACCACGACAATCGCGCATGCGTTGTTTGGCGGCTACGCGTTCTACCGGACCTTCCGCACCGACCGTGTGTCGGAGGAAGACCGCGAAGACTATCAAGGCGTGCGCTTCGGCCAGAGTGCCACGCCGGAATCCTACTATATGGACCCAATGGTGCAGTCCGATCCCTATCAGCTGGAACCCGAGGACGAGCATCCGGCGATGCCGCCACCAGTCACGGTAAAACGGCTCTAGCTACGGGCTGCGAGAAATTTCTCCACAGACTGGCGGGACCAATTATTCTGATGGCGGCTTGCTGTGCGGAAACTCTCGACAGCTTTTGCGGTCAGCGCATCACGAGCTGAAAGCTCGTCCAGCGCTTCTTCGGTAGCAGCTCTCGCTGCGTCGAGAATATCCTGCGGGTAGTCGCGAAGCTGCACGCCTTTCTCCTCAACGAGGAGTTTAAGACGCTCGGCGTTCATCCACTCGCTTTCACCCAGTGAACGGATGTTCTCGGCAGCGCAGGCCGCTTTCACGATGGCCTGAAGATCGGAAGGGAGAGCATCATAGGCCTTGGATGAGACCAACGCTTCGCCGGTGCCATTCGGCTCGTGAAAACCGGGAGCGTAGTAGAATTTCGCGGCCTTGTAGAAGCCCATAGCGAAATCGGAAGATGGGCCGAGAAACTCGGTTGCGTCGATGGCACCGGTCTGGAGGGCGGCAAGAATTTCGCCGGGCGCGATGGTGACAGGGGCAGCGCCGAGCTTGCGCATCACCTCGCCACCAAGACCTGGCATGCGGATTTTCAAGCCCCGGAGGTCAGCGAGACCAGTCAGTTCTTCCTTGTACCAGCCGCCCATCTGGAAGCCGGTATTTCCAGCCATGAAGGGCCTGATGCCGGATAGGGCGTAGAGCTCGTCCCAGATCGCCTGACCGCCGCCATGGTCGATCCAGGTGATGTGTTCGATGGGAGTTAGGCCGAAGGGGCCGGCGGTAAAGAGTGGCGCAGCGGGCACCTTGCCGCCCCAAAACAGGGAGGCCGTGTGAGCGATATGGGCGGTGCCATTGGAAACAGCAGAGAAGACTTCAAGCGCAGGGACAATTTCACCGGCGGCGTAGAGCTTCACCCGTAAGCGTCCGCCGGACATGGTGGTGATGGAGTCAGCCAGACGCTGCGCTGTCACGCCAGGGCCCGGCAGGTTCTTCGGCCACGACGTGACCATGCGCCATTCCGTGATGTCCTGAGCGATGGCGGGCGTGGCGAGAGTTGCAGCCGGGGCGGCGGCGAGGCCTGCCAGAAGCATGCGGCGGTTGGTGATCGTCATGTCAGGAGTTCCAGAGTGCGTGGAAATGGTGAACGGGGCCAGCGCCCTGCCCGATCTCAAGTTGGTCTGCTGCAGCGATGGCAGCGGAGAGCCAGTGTTTTGCGGCGTGAACTGCGGTCGGCACATCATCGCCTTTCGCCAGCTGCGCGGCGATGGCGGAAGACAGCGAGCACCCGGTGCCATGGGTGTTCTTGGTGTCGATGAAAGGCGCGCAGAACCAGCGGATGGGTTCGTCGCGAATGGCAAGCACATCGCATGCTTCGACGGCATTGCTGTGCCCACCTTTCAGGAGAACCGCCTGCGCGCCAAGGTTGAGCAAGGCTTCGGCCTGACGCTCCATTGCGTCATTGTTCTCCGCCACATCCGTCTGCAGCAGGCGAGCCGCTTCGTGCAGGTTTGGCGTGATGAGTGTGACACGGGAAAACAAGGTATCGGCGAGATGCTGAACGGCTGCGTCGTCGATCAGTGGGTCTCCCGATTCCGCCACCATCACGGGGTCGAGCACGACCGATTTGGGTTGGTGCCGGTCGATGATCCGCGCCACCGCGTCGATGATTTCCGGCTTCGACAACATGCCGATCTTGAGCGCATCAACGTCGAGGTCGCTGAAAACCGCATCGGCCTGAAGGGTAACGAAATCCGGCGGCACATCGTGAATGCCGGTGACGCCCAGCGTGTTCTGCGCGGTGAGCGCGGTGATGACGCTCGCGCCGTAAACGCCGAGCGCGCTGAAAGTTTTCAGATCGGCTTGAATACCGGCACCACCGCCGGAATCCGAGCCTGCGAGTGTGAGCGCAATAGCGGTCATCGGCGTGCCTCCTGCACGATTTTGGCAAGATCTCGCGTTGCCGCTTCCACATCGTCGGCCATGAAGATGGCGGAGATGATGGCGACGCCATCGGCGCCATTCGAGATAACGTCGGCGCAGTTCGTTTCGTCGATCCCGGCAATCGCGCCCACGGGCAAGCGGTGAGCGGTCTGACGGAAATGACCGGCTACCGAAGACCAGCCGTCGAGGCCTATCGCTGTCGGGTTGTCCTTGGACAATGTGGTGAACACGCCGCCAATGCAGACATAGTCCAGCAGGTCGACCGGCGCTTCGGACGCGTGCCTGCGGTTTTTGATGGTGAGGCCGATGATGGCATCGTCGCCCAGCAGGTCACGGGCGTCCTCGGGCAGCATATCGCTCTGGCCGAGATGCACACCGTCCGCGCTGACAGCCAGAGCGACATCGACGCGGTCGTTGATGAGCAGGGGCACGTCAAACTCTTCCAACGCCTCCAGAATGTCGTGAGCCGTCTCCACCATCGTGCGGGTGTCAGCGGTCTTGTCGCGATATTGCAAGAGCGTCACGCCACCCCGAGCGGCGGCGGCGGCGAGTTCCGGCAATGGACGGCCTCTGCTGCGGTTCGGGTCGAGGATGCCGTAAAGGCTGATATCGAGATCGCTCATGCGATGCGGGCTCCTGCGATGATGTCGTCGGCGCTCAATGCGTAAAGCGCATCGAGAAAGGCGGGCACGAATGATCCGGGGCCGGAGGCACGTGTTTCGGCCTCTGACCCGGCAAGACCGTAGAGAACCAGAGCCGAGACAATAGCAAGTTGGCGGTCGTTTTCAGCCGCGAGAAACCCGGCGACAACCGCGGAAAGCGCGCAGCCCATGGCGGTGACCCGGTCCATTAGCGGGCTGCCATTGCGGACACGCGCAAGATCATCATCGACCGCAAGCACGTCTTCGGCACCTGTCATGACAAGTGCGGAACCGGTGGAGCGGCTCAGCACCGTCAGCGCATGCGGTTCGCTGCTGTGGGCACCGAGAATGTATTGGCCCTCGCCCGGATTGAAGCGAAGCGCGGTTGGTTTTCGCCCGACCAGCTGCTTCGCGAGATTTTGGCGCGGCTCGGATTTCTCCACGAAGGTGGGGTCGAGCACCCAGGGCAGGTTGCGCTCCTGCGCGATGGCTATGGCGTCGTCGATGGCCGTGCGGCGGTCTTCATCCATCGTGCCGAGATTGATAAGGAGCGCATCGGCGCTTTTCACGAAACCACTGATTTCGTCCAGTGCAACTGTCATCGAAGGGCGCATGCCGATGGCAAGCAGGACGTTGGCTGTGAAATTCTGCGCCACAGTATTGGTGATGCAGTGGACGCTGGGGCGAAAGCTACGCGCCTCTTCCACGGTGCGGGCGACGGCTCTTGCGTCGATATGAAGGGGCTTTGCCACGATGTCCCATTCCCTCCGCCGGCACGATCCGGATCAGGTTCAAAGAGTTGCCGACGCGGCTCTCAGCCACCGCCCTTATGGCCGTGGCACCTCTATGAGATGGCGTGAAGATATGCGCGTCGGGACGGACCCGCAAGCCCGTCCCGGCGGCGATGTTGCTCTATGCCGCTTTGGCCCGAGAGGCCTCACGGATTACACTCCACATAATGTGTGGCGTCACGGGCATATCAATGTGTTGGATGCCGTAGGCGCGGTCGAGCGCATCGACAACCGCGTTCATAACCGCCGGGCAGCCGCCGATCGTGCCTGCCTCGCCTGCCCCTTTGATGCCAAGCGCGTTGGTGGTGGAGGGCACGTTGCGCGTCTCGAAGTGGAAATTTGGAATGTCCTCGGCCCGGGGCATACGGTAATCCATAAAGGACGCGGTCACGAGCTGACCGTCATCATCGTAGACCGTGCGCTCCATGATGCACTGGCCGATGGCCTGCACGACACCGCCGTGCACCTGACCGGCCAGCAGGACCGGATTCACAGTCGCACCGAAGTCATCAACGATCGTGTAGGCGATAACCTCGGTCTCACCAGTCGTCGGGTCGATCTCGACCTCGCAGATATGGGTGCCGTTGGGATAGGTCGCCTCGTCCTGCACAAATTCGCCCGTCGCCTGGACAGGCACTTCGCTGGCAGCGGCGACATCGGCAAGCGTCATCGAACGGTCGGTACCGACGATGCGGACTTCGCCTTCCATCAGTTCCAGATCAGAAGCCGCCGCTTCCAGCTTGTCGGCAGCGATTTCCTTGATCTTTTCGGCAAGCTGCTCGGACCCGCGTTTGACCGAGACACCGCCGAGAGGGATGGAGCGAGAGCCCCCGGTGCCGCCGCCACTCTCCAGCTCATCGGTGTCACCCTGGCGCACGTCGATAGAGTCAATATCAAGGTTGAGCACTTCGGCTGCGAACTGGGCGTAGGCCGTCTTGTGTCCCTGACCGTTCGATTGAGTGCCGATGAGCAATTTCACCGTGCCGTCGGCTTGCAGTTCCAGCTTCGCCGGTTCGGAACCCGCAAAGGCGCAGGCTTCGATATAAGTGGACATACCAATGCCCCGCAGCTTGCCTTCGGCTTCTGCGGCTTTCGCGCGGGCGTCGAAATCAGCCCAGTCCGCTACTTCCATGCATTTATCCATGTGGGCGGTGAATTCGCCGGTATCGTAAGTGCGCCCAAACGGCGTCTTGTAGGGCAGCATGTCGGAGGGAATGGCATTGCGACGGCGAATTTCATCCGGTGCGAGGCCCATGTCACGGGCGCATTGGTCCACGAGACGCTCCAGCGCATAAATCGCTTCCGGTCGCCCTGCCCCACGATAGGCATCCGTGGGCGTGGTGTGGGCGTAGACACCGCGGATGTGGAACGAGCAGGCTTTGATGTCATAGATACCCGTGCCGATGGTCGTGCCCAGCGTCGGGATATAGGGGGCGTAAGTGTGCAAATAGGCTCCCATGGCGGCGATCAGATCGACGTCCAGCGCAAGAAAGCGACCACTCTCATCCATGGCCATCTTCATGGTCACGACATTGTCGCGGCCGTGGGCATCGGCAACGAAATGTTCGGAACGGTCGCAGCGCCACTTCACCGGCTTGCCACAGCGCTTCGCAGCGATGAGAGCGATGGGGTACTCACGATAGGGAAACACCTTCGTCCCGAAGCCGCCGCCAACATCTGGCGTGATAACGCGCAGCTTGTCCGGCGAGATGTTCAGGCATTGCTTGGCCAGCGCATCGCGCATGCCGTGCACACCCTGCGACCCAACTGTTAACGTGTAGCGGTCTTCCTCATCGGACCACTCCGCAACGCAGCCGCGAGTTTCCATGTAGTTGCAGATGAGGCGGTTGTTGATGAGCTTCAATTCAGAGACCCGCGATGCGGTCTTGAAAATCTCGCGAGCCTTGTCGCCATTGCCCATCTCCACCTCGAACGCGAGATTGTTGGGCGTGTCGTCATAGACCAGAACGGCGTCGTCGGAGAGCGCGGCTTCGGTGTCGACGATCGCGGGCAGCATGTCGAAATCGACTTCGATAGCTTCTCCGGCCTCTCGTGCCTGTGCTTCGGTCTCAGCCACGACGAAGGCGATGGCGTCGCCGACGTGACGCACGACGCCATCGCAGAGCAGCGGAATGTCCTTCGTGTCGTGCATTGTGCCGTCGACCTGCTTCAGCACCGTCTGGCACTTCAGCCCGCCATGGCCCTCAATGTCGGCTGCGGTGAGGATGAGTTTCACGCCCTCCATGGCTGCCGCCGTGTCACGGTCCTCAATGGTGAAGTTCGCGTGCGCGTAAGGCGATCGCAACACGTAGGCGTGGAGCGTATCCTCACGTTTCACATCATCGGTGTAATTGCCCGCACCGGTTATGAAGTCGGCGTCCTCCTTGCGCAGGACCGATTGGCCCATACCAACTTTCTGACCGAATTTGGGAGGTGTCATCGCGTTCATGAAGGGAAGCTCCGCGGCGTGTGGCCGCGCATCCGCGGCGTCAATTTAGGGTGCGAGTTTCTGCGCTTCGCGCCTCCCGCGCAAGGTGCATTGTGCCGCGTTGGCCGCAGGTGCATGGTGAACCCGTCCGAGCCGGAAGCGACCCACCCATGCCCCTCTCCACCACCGTTCGTCGCTTCAACGCGCTGCCTGGCAACGTCAAAGGTTCGCTGACGATCTTCGCGGCAGCCTTCGGCTTCTCGGTGATGGTACTATTGGTGAAAGTGGCGGGCGAGCGGCTGCACGTCACCCAAATTCTGCTCGTGCGACAGGTGGTCATGATGGCCATCGTCATGCCGCAAGTGATGAAAGAGTTCCCTGGATGCCTGCGCACATCGCGCCTGGGGCTGCAATTGGTGCGCGTCGCGATGGCGCTTATCGCAATGCTGGCGGGCTTCACTGCGATCATAAAAATGCCGCTTGCGGATGCGGTGGCGATAGGTTTCGCCAAGAGCTTCTTCGTCACCATTTTCGCCATCTGGCTGTTGAAGGAACAGGTGGGCTGGCGCCGCTGGGCGGCTGTGGCCGTCGGGTTCGTCGGGGTGCTGGTGATGGTGCGGCCAGGCTTTGCCGACTTCGATCCGTACTCGCTCTACGCCCTTGCAGGTGCTGCAGCGGCAGGTTTGGTGATGGTCATCATCCGCCTGCTGTCGCGGACGGATGAACCGATCACGATCCTTTCCTACCAAGCGTTTCTGGTAGGCCTATGCGTTGCGATTCCCGCCATTTACTATTGGCAATGGCCGACGTTGTGGGAGTGGTCACTGCTCCTCGCCATGGGGGTGATTTCGTTCGTGGCGCAGATGGGGAACATCTACGCCTATAAATGGGGTGAGGCGTCGGTTCTCGCATCGCTCGACTATGTGCGTCTGCTCTACGCAACATTTCTGGGCTGGCTGGTGTTCGACACGCTGCCGGGGCCGTACACTTGGGTCGGGTCCGTTGTCATCATCGCGGCTGCGCTCTATACTGTGCAGCGGGAACGCGCTCGCAATCAGGCGCTGGTGCGATCGCCGCAAGGGCGTGAACACACCAATACGTGAGTCATTTCAGGCTGGTACGGGAATCCGCTCAGCCTTCACGCTTGGCGTGGAAGGCGCTCAAAAGCCCCGACGTCGATGGATTGTCATCAGCTTTGGCTGCATTGGCATTCTTCACAAGAGGAAGAAGCCTGCCTGCCAGTTCCTTGCCCAATTCTACACCCCACTGGTCATACGAATTGATGTTCCAGATGATGCCCTGAACAAAGACCTTATGCTCGTATAAAGCGATGAGCTGGCCAAGAACGAACGGTGTCAGCTTTGGGTAAAGAAAGGTGCAGCTAGGGCGATTGCCGGGGAAAACCTTGTGCGGGGCCAGCGCTTCGATCTCTTCACCGCTCATTCCCCTGGCTTTCAGCTCGGCGCGAACGGTCGCTTCGTCCTTGCCCTTTGCCAGCGCTTCGCTTTGAGCGAACACGTTGGCGGCAAGCTTTTCATGATGGTCGCCAATTGAGTTTACAGGGTTGGCCGCGATCAGGAAATCGCAAGGCACGATGGATTTGCCCTGATGGATGAGTTGATAGAAGGCGTGCTGTCCATTCGTGCCTGGCTCTCCCCAGACGATGGGGCCGGTGGCATAATCGGCCCGTGAACTGTCGCGCCCGACGGACTTGCCGTTCGACTCCATGTCGAGCTGCTGCAGATAGGCGGGGAAGCGGTGGAGATATTGGTCGTAGGGCAGCACCGCATGGGTGTCGTAACCGCAGATATTGCGATGGAAGATGCCCACCAGCGCCATCATCAGCGGCACGTTCTCCGCGCCGTCAGCTTGTTGGAAATGCTCGTCCACTGCATGTGCGCCTGCGAGGAACTCTCGGAAGCGCTCAGAGCCGACGGCAAGCATGACCGAGAGGCCGATGGCGGACCAAACGGAGTAGCGCCCGCCAACCCATTCCCAGAAACCAAAAGTACGGTCCTCGGCGATGCCGAACTCCGCTGTTTTATCGAGTGCGGTGGAAAGTGCCGCGAAATGCGCCCCGACCGCTTCGTCGCCGCAGCGCTCCACGAACCAAGCTCTCGCGGTGGCGGCGTTGGTCATGGTTTC